>CAZBBN010000169.1:0-3357 GCA_964490195.1 uncultured Nitrosopumilaceae archaeon | reverse complement strand
AGTTTAGAATACACAGATTCTCCAACAATTATTTGATTTGCTTTTGAAATACTTTGCATCTTGGAATCTAAATTTAATCTCAAACCGATTAAATCAATATAAGAACGAATCTTATCCACACCGTATCTTACTATGCTATAATGACCAAAATCTATAGTCACTTTAATTCGGAGTTTTGGAAATTCATCATTGTCAAGTTCAGGATTTAACATATCATCGATAACATGATGCATTGTTCTGGCACATTCAACAACATCATTTGCAATTTTGGATGGTTTTCTTTGTCAAAAAAAATAAGCCAAAACTGCATCACCTACAAATTTTAGAACATATCCACCAAAAACCTCAACGACATAGGACATTTCTTGTGAAAATATTCAGATAATCACATTAAGCATATCTGGGCTCAAATCTGTACTCATCTTTGTCGATCCCACTAAATCCACATAAAGCACAAACATAGGCAATCTTTCTGAATCATGTTTTCATAGAAATTTGTTAGATCGTGACAGTGTAAGATAATAGTATTGAAAATTTCCATCTAAGGCTTTTCTGACTCTTTTTTTAGAATCTAAAATTGATGAATTCATTATAAATTTGATTTCTTTTGAACATAAAAACAGATTATCCTTTCTTCATCCTTCATGATTCTCGCTTTTGAAATTTAAGCAACAGTTAATTTGTTCAAGGATGATATTTGTTATATGGTATTTAAAAAAATTCTACTTCCCTACGACAATTCAATAAATTCAAAACGATCTTTAAGCAAAGCATTTGAATTGGCATCAGTTACAGGTTCAACAATTACTATAGTCCATGTAATTGCATATCATAACACAATGGCCAAAATTGTCGAGCCATATAAAGAAACTCTGATTGTTCATGTTGAAAAATTTCTCAAAGATATTAAAAAAGAAGCAAAACGAATGAATGTCAAAATTGAGCAAAAAATTCTTTATGGAAATCCATCTGAAGAAATTATTGGACTGATGATGAAGAAAAAGTTTGATCTAGTAATTATGGGAAAACGAGGAACGACAAAATTAACTGGTCCGTCATTAGGAAGTGTTTCAAATGCACTTGTTCAACACTCTAAAATTCCAGTTATGATAATTGTGTAACCAACAGATGTTCATGATTTTATTGTATTGTAATCTTTCATTCTTCCAAAATATTTGGGGTTAACTAATGAACGAATTAGGAAACATATGCCAAAAAAGTAATTAAATTATAACCTGTTTTTGCTGTTTTTATAATTATTTATAAAATATGGACAAGTAAAATTTTTCAACAGATACTATCTAACAACCAATACTGGAAGTTTTGATTTCTGTAAAATATGGTGTGAAACACTTCCAAGAAATAATTCTTTCGAAGAACTCAATCCCCTATGACCCATAATTATAATGTCAAATTTTTTACCTGAAAATTCTAAAATTTTTTCAGCGACATTACCGGAGATTATTTTTGATTGAAATTTTGATTTCTTCCCTACACGTTTTTTAGCTTTTTCCAAAATTTTTTTGCCATTACTTACATCCCGTTTTCCCACAGGATCTATGACTGCATAATCTAACATTACAGGTAAATCATGAATGTAAATTGCAGTAATGGTTGATTTGTATTTTGACGCAATAGAGATTCCCATATCTAATGCTCTAAATGATGACTTTGAACCATCCAACGGAATTAGAATTTTTTTCAGTTGTTTTTCAGTCAATTTGATTGTTCTACACATTATTCTAATAAAACTCTGAAACATAAATCTCAATTTTGAGAGTGTAGGTATATTTAGCATGTTTTGATGATTTGCTTCAAAGACCATTTCATTTTCATCATTTGTAATCGATTTTGTTTTTCTAAAAATGAAAAAGTATACAGCTAATCCAATTATAGCACATGCAAGAGATACAAATTTTGCAGAGTCACTTAGGAAATACATTAAACCTATACCTCTTGCAGATCCTAAAATTGGAACTATTGGGTATAATGGTACCTTGAACAATCTTTGAGTTTTGGGCTCAGATCTTCTTAACTTGATTAGTGATAAATTTACAAAAAGATATGTGAAAAGACTTCCAAAATTAACTATTGATGCAATGATATCAATATTGTTGTAAAACAACCTGCAAAAACTACTATGATTAAACCGCCTATAATGATGGAAACATATTGAGTTCCAAATCTTTCACTGATCTTATCAAATTGATGTGGAAGTAATCGTTCACGTCCCATAGCAAAACTCACTCTTGTTCCACCAAGTATACTACTAAGAACCACCGAACCTGTAGAAATTAATGCAGAAAATGAAATAAAATCAAAAAACATTTGATTGTCAGATACAATAGACGCAATACTACCTAACAGATGTGCATCTTTTAATTCTTCATTCCAATCAAGAACTCCAACTAAAAGAACAGATACACAAATGTGTATAATAAAGGTCACTACAAATGCAAGCATTAGATCTTTGGGGATTGTCTTTTGAGGATTTTTTGTTCCTCAGACATCATTGTAACGGTGTTAAATCCAATGAATACAAAAAATATCACTGCAACTCCACTTAGCATACCTCCAAAACCTGTTGCAAAAAATGGAGTGTAATGACCTATATCAAAATATTGAGTAAGATAGAAACCTCCAAATATCAATAACATAGTAATGGCAAAAATTTTAATCAAAACCATAACTGAAGTGGCAGTAGTATCTTCCTTCACCCCCAAGATATTCAATAAGCATAATGTGATTGACAATCCTATGGCTGCAAGTAAGATAGGCAGTGAACCTTCCAATCCAAACAATGAAGCAAAATAGGCTGCAAAACCAACAGACACAGCAGCACTGCCAATCACATAATCAAAATACTTGAACCAACCTACAAAAAAACTCCAAAATCCTCTAAATACTCTCTTTGTGTACACATAGCTGGCACATGTTTCTACAATAAAGGATGAAAGTTCTGCTGCAGATAACACAGTAAGCATTAGCAATTACACCTGTAATTAAAAAGGATAGCATTACTGCTGGACCTGCAATTCCTGTGGCTACTCTACTTAATACAAAAATTCCTGTACCAATGATATTGGTAATTCCTACTGATGCTGCCCCAAATGTTCCTATGTTTCTTTTTATCTCTGTCAATTGACATTGTCAGTAAAATAATCAATGGGGTTTAACGTTATTAATTTCAAAAATCAGAATCATCAAATTTCTATTATTGATAAAAAATAATGTAGAGTGATCAGAAGAGGAAATAGATGATAAAATATTCGTTGGAGGAGTCTGGGATTTACTGAAAAATCGAAGTTTCAGTAAATTGATTTATCAATTTTTAGTCTAGATTTTCCATCCCCAAAA
>CAZBBN010000168.1:0-3358 GCA_964490195.1 uncultured Nitrosopumilaceae archaeon | reverse complement strand
ATGGAAAGAAAAACTAAGACTATCTAAAATACATCAAAAAATAAAATTTCAACGAAATGATTTTCTACACAAAGTATCAAGATATTATGTTGATAACTATGATACAATATTTGTCGAAGAACTAAAAATACAAAACATGATAAAAAATCATCATCTATCTAAATCTATATCTGATTCTTCTTGGAATTCATTTTTCCAAAAACTAGAATACAAAGCTGCAAAAGCTGGTATTTTATTTGCAAAAGTAAAACCACATGGAACCAGCCAAAGTTGTTCTAACTGTGGTATAATGGTGAAGAAGACTTTGGCAATCAGAACACATCACTGTCAATATTGTGGTCTTCTACTTGATAGAGACTACAACGCATCTCTGAATATAAAACAAAGAGGGATAGACAGTCTACCTATGGGATGTAGGAAGTTACGCCTTTGGAGAGCTCACCTCTAACTGTAAGCATGCATGCTCATAGTCATGTGAACTCATTGAACAAGGAATCTTATGATTAGAGTCATAAGTAATTCACGGGTTTACAGCCACTTTTTTTGAGAATCATCTCTTTCCATTTTAAAGAGAAATTGTTGTGAATAACCTGCATACGGTCCGAAATAATTTAGAACTTTTTCATGTAAAACACCATATTGCTTTTCCGTTATTGTTTTAGTATCTATTTGAAATTTATCTGAATAGTATTTTTCTAAAATTCTAATCATCCATCTATCTAGTGGAAATGCTTCTAATTTTTCTAATGAAAACAGCATAACACAATCTGCAACTTTATTTCCAACTCCTGGAATAATTCTGATCCTTTCTTTTGTTTCATGATAATTGCATTTTTTCAAGTATTCAAAATCAATTTTTTCAAATAAAACCATCTTTGCTGCTTCTTTGATAAATTTAGATCTATATCCTACACCACAGCTTTTAATTTCATTAACTGACGCTTTGGCAAGTTTTTTCACTTTGGGAAATAAAAAAAATTCTTGATTCTCATATTCTACTTTCACTCCAAATTTTTTTGATAACTTTTCTAAACTCATTTTGATTTTTTGTATATTGGAGTTTGATGATATGATAAATGAAATTAAACATTGAAAAGGATCTTGCCTGAGAATTCTTAATCCTGGATATTGTTTTACAGCTTTTCTTACTGTTTTGTCTTTTGAAACAGATTTGATAATGTCATCTAAATTATCTTTTTTTCTAAAAAAATCTACTTTTGAATTGAGAAAAGAGCTGATAACTCCATTTTTATCCACACGAAGAATATCTTGACCGTTTACTCCATACCAATAATTTCCATTTTTCCTCCAAAGAAATACCTGTCCACTATTGATTGAATTTTCAACATTTATTGTACAATTATTTTGCATCTTAGACAGATATTTCGTCATTTACTCTAGGCGAATATGCCTCTAAACCGAATTTTTCATGAATTTCTTGTGCAAACATATCACATGATTCAGAATCTCCATGAACAGTCAATACCTTGGGATTTCCCTTGATTTTTTTGATCATATCAAATAATTCTTTTTTATCTGCATGTCCTGAAAATTCAAATTGCTTTACTTCTGCCTCTACATTAAGATCTTTTCCTCTAGTTGAAACCTTTCCAGTATCTAATAATTTTCTGCCCGGTGTTCCCTCTCCTTGATAAGAAACAAGAGCTATTCCATTTTTACTATCAAAAGACAAGTGCTGCAAATAATATACTGCATTTCCTCCAACTAACATTCCTGCTGGCGATATTACGACACATGGTTCCTCCATTGCACGTTTTCTATCTGCATGTTCTTTAATTGCAGTTGCACTCTTGATTGCTTCTGAAAATATTTTTGGGTCTCTGAGATAATCTGGATGTCTAAACATTATTTCATTTACTTTTAATGCCATTCCATCCATAATGATTCTGTGTTTAAAATTTGCACTCCTTAAAACACATGCAATCTCTTGGGAACGCTCGACTGAAAATGATGGGATGAATAGTATTCCTTTTCTATCCATCACTTCGTTTGCAAATTCTATTAGTTGCGCTTCTGATTCTTTTCTAGGTTTTTGCTCCGTTTTTGCATATGTGCTCTCAGTTATCAGTAAATCAATCTCGCCAATGTCTAAATCCATCTCTCTGAGCATTCTTGAACCGTGGGTCTTGATATCTCCTGTGTAAAAGAGTCGTTTTTTCTCTGATTCTACTAAAACTGTACTTCCACCAATCACGTGACCTGATTCTCTTAATTCAAAGGTTGCATTCCCTTTAGTAATTTTCTGCTTGAATCCTATCTCTTTGGCATTTTTCATCATGTTATTTACTTCAGGTAGGTCAAATGGATGTGAATTCTTTTCAATTTTCAGCATATCTTCAATTAGTAATTTTGATAAATCAAATGTTGGCGGAGTGGCATAAACATCGGTGTTGCCACTAACAAACAATGATGGTACATTTCCTGAATGGTCCAAATGAGCATGAGTGATAATTATTGCATCCAAATCTTTGGGTTTTACATGCAGTGGATATTGTGGGGGTGTTCCTCTTCTGCCAAATAATACCCCATAATCTAGCAATAGATTTGTTCCATTGCAATTAACTAAAAATCCCGATCTACCAACTTCGTTTGCAGCTCCTAAAACTTTGACATTCAAGAATTATGATGACTTTTTATCGACGTTAAAACCTTCTTAGAGTTCACCCGATCATTATGCTTGTCATAGAATCTACACAAGCTTTAATTAGTGTAAGCTAAGATTCGATCCTCATGGGAAGAAGCTTCCAAGAATGGTTAGGACAACAAGATCAAGCCGTCGTCGCTAAAACACGTGCTGGTGACGAAGCAAACAAACCACTCCTAAACCAACTTAACTGGATTTGGGTTAACAATCTGATGAATCAGAAAGCAGATCTAAATCCATCATCTGCAGAATTACTTGACTGGGTTACTTCTGGTCAAATAGACGCAATGAGAAAATAAACGTGCAAAACACGTTATCTTTTTGTTTTTTAAATTCTTTAATCCAAATTTTGCGCACATATTTTGACTCGATCTTTTTCATAACAGAGTTATGAATTTCGATCATGATTTAAATAGTGACTAGTCAATCTTAATTTTATAATGCCAATAGCAATACTTCCAGACATTGATGAACAAAGATGTATCGGATGTGCACTATGTGTAGAAATCTGTACAACTCTTGGTCCTGATGTCCTTAGAGTAAAACCTGTTGAAGGCTGGAAGAGAGGTAAAGCATTTGTATTTTATCCAGAAAGATGTATTTCTGATGGTGCATGCATCGGCGTATGCCCAACAAAATCAATCTTTTGGATGAGACCAATGAATTACACTGCTGGACAACCAGTACCTCTTC
>CAZBBN010000167.1:1928-3377 GCA_964490195.1 uncultured Nitrosopumilaceae archaeon | reverse complement strand
AAAATCACAATTTTGTTATTTCATGAATAGATTATTTCAATAATATTTTCTCTTAAAAATAAATATTTGTTTATGATAATGTTAAATTATATCACAATTATTTAATAAAAAAAGATTATTACTTAAATATGTCAAAACAATATTTTTTGTATGAAGGTTGAATCATAATTGGCAACAGCTTATGTTCTCATAAATTGTGAACTAGGGTCTGAAGAAGCAGTAATCTCAGAACTAAAATCAATTGAAGGTGTTAAGGAAGTACATGGGACATTTGGTGCATATGATGTCTTGGCTAAAGTAGAGGCGGGTCAAGTTGAAGCATTACGTGAGACTATTACTTGGAAAATTAGAAAGATTCCAAAAATTCGCTCAACTCTTACATTAATGGGAATTGAAGGACAAGAATAGTTGAGATGGTAACAGCTTATGTTTTAATGAATTGCGACATAGGATCTGAAAGAAATATTATTTCTTCATTAAATGCAATTGATGAGGTTACTGAATCACATGGTACACTTGGTCTCTATGATGTGGTAGCAAAGGTAGAATCAGATACGGAGGAAGGAATTCAAGATATAGTAACTAGAACAATACGCAGAATACCTGAAATCCATTCTACTATGACTTTAACTCGTTCAGAATCTGAAGAATTATTTCAACCATCTGAAAAACTTGTTTCTGCAATGCTTGGAAAAAATTTGATTCAAGCATATGTTGTAATTCACACTGAAAAAGGAGAAGAGTATGAAGTGTTAAGAAATCTCAGTTACATTCAGGAAGTAAAAGAAGCAGATGTGGTATTTGGATTTTATGATGTCTTATGTAAGATAGAAGCATCAGAATATCAAACATTAGAAAAAGTAATCACAAAGGCAATCAGAGCATTACCACATATTCGAACAAGTATGACACTAAATGTGATTGCTGAACAAGAATGATTAATATTAAAATCATAGTATGAGCAAGTTAATTTTAGATTTGATAATTATCAAGACTATTGAATTTAAAAAATAGAGTTAAAACTCTATGTGGTCACCCTCTCTTATTATTACCTCATCTGATTGGATTGAACCTTTAACATCCAACCATCTGATGTTAAGAGAGACTTTTTTGGTTCCTACTTTTTTGACTTTGACATCATAAGATTTTTTGATCAAATTTTTAAATTGACTCATTTTTCAACAAAAGTTAGTATAATGATTTATCCTGTTGGTGTGATCCGGTATTGACCATTACATTAAATTCATTTCATGAATCTTAACAAATGCTATCCATTACAATTGTAACTACTAAATCACCATAACAAAAAACAAGGTAAAAAACATCATGATTGAAAAAAACAAAACAGTTCAAATTCAAGCAAAATCCAGAGCAGGACGAAAAATACCTATTTTTGTAGACTAGAAATTATGGAATCAAATCCAGAAAGACACATTTGAAAAATTATCA
>CAZBBN010000167.1:0-1828 GCA_964490195.1 uncultured Nitrosopumilaceae archaeon | reverse complement strand
AAAATAGTTTAGCAAGAAAGGATTTCTTTTTTACAGGTTCTGAAATCTTTGCTGTTTTGGCATTTTGTTTGCTAATAATTTCATCAAGAACTTGATCCGAAATTAGTGTTCTAGGAGGATTTTCTTTGGGTTTTGTAGTTTTTGCTGGGGTTCCTTGCAGTCTGTGTATCCTATGCTCAAGTTGCTCAGTCATAGATTCTAAAAATATCACATCTGTTTTGTAAAGAGGTTTGTTCTTTTCAATGCAGTCTAGAATAAATCTCAATCTACCTTCATCTCCCATTCCGCAATTAAGAAGATCAGTTGCCATCATCTTATAATCTAATTTCAATTTTTTATTTGATTAAAAATTCATTAATAATTCTTTCATTTTTGTATATACATTACAGAAACATATTCTTGAAATTAAAATATTCATGGACATAAAAAAATTCACAATCAATAAATTATCAAACAATCAAAATTAAATTGGCTATGCAAACCCTAGGAGAGATTCGCGAGCTTCTAGGTAAGGCATAGTCATTGGGTAATTTTTTGTAGTCAGTACTATTTGGGTAGAGTCTAGTTATTTTCATCATAAAATATCTGAACGTATAATCATCAAAGAATTTTCTATTTTGAATTATTCTTTAAAGTGTAAAGTAAAACGTAGTGCTTAGGTTTTGCACACATTTTTTTATGTTCAAAATAGAATTAACAGATTTGTCAATTTCAAATAGGAGTAAAACAACCATAGTCAGGCGAAGTTTGATACTCAGTAGATGGGAAAGTAACTCAATTTAGATCAGAAACTATCAAGTTACAGATCTAATTATTCAGATAGAAAAAGTTGATGGAAGTGTGTCACTCCATCAAAGCATGCGTTGTACATCATTTGATACCATGACACACCAAGGTGTAAAATCATCGCAAGCATTTGAAATTATTGCTAAAATAATGTACAGTATCTTGTTGTTTCCATGTTCAGGCAAAAACAATTCACGATGGAATAGTATGGATGCACATAACTCTATCATGTCGTTATGTCTGAGAAACTCTTATGCAGAATCAGGATTAAGGAGATTGGCAATGGAATCCAAGAACCGTTCCCCAACTGGTTCATGGTTGAGAAAAATCATATCAAAAATATCACAAAAAGCAATGTTGATTCAATTACATTATTCATTGGATAGTACAATATCAAAACTAAAGGAACTAGGAGTATTTGATGTTCCAGTTACTGTAGCAATTGACAAACATCTTATACCAAGATATGATAAATTGCCAAATCATTCCCTGATAAAATCAAAATCCAAAAACAGTACTACTCATTTTGAGAGTTATTGTACAATGCAGTGTGTGGAAAAAAGAATCAGGGCTCAACTAGGTTGCTATCCATTATACAATAACAAATCAAATGCTGATTTTGTGCGTAAATTACTCTCTGATGGAATAAACAATGGCATCAAGATTGGTCTTGTGTTACTTGATAGAGAGTTTTTTACATCTGGGATAATTTCTGTGATAAAACAAAAGAACCTAAAATTTCTAATGCCTGCAAAAAAGACTCCAAGAATCAAAAAGGCAATAGAGGAATTTGTGTCAGGGGATAGAAAATCAATCTCAAATTGCATGATCAAATCAGCATCAGGATATGTCGAATCATTTACTCTAGTTATTCTACCAAACAAGAATGCAAAAAATAAATCAAATGTCACAGATCAATACATCACATTTGCACCAAACATTTCACCAAAAGAAATATCATACAACATACAAAACATTCCAACTGACTACAAGCAACGTTGGGGAATAGAAACAGGCTATGCATGTGTGGGACGATTCAGAC
>CAZBBN010000166.1:0-3398 GCA_964490195.1 uncultured Nitrosopumilaceae archaeon | reverse complement strand
ACGCCTGTGGAGATCAGAAACTCGGTCGTTGAAGCAGGAAGAAGCCAATTGACTTTAGTCATTTGTAAGTTCACGTAGATACTTTTGAGATAAGAGGAATCATCAAAACCCGTAAAATGGAATTACATGATGCAATAAAATCAGCAATCAATCAGTGAAGTAGAAATAGGACATTGATCATCTAAAAACATGGTAGGGCCACAAGATGGAGGTTTTGGATTTGACCAATCTAAAAAATACACAGCAGTTGAGAACATCGAAGAAGTTTGTGTTCAATGCCAAGCAGGTCAGCACAAAAAATGTCTAAAGAAAGCAAAAGAACAAGAGGTTTGCGAATGTGAGCAGTGTATGATTTACGGCTAGAGAAAATAAGTTAATCTAATCTGAAATCATACAAATCAATATGAATTGCGACAATAAGAAATCAGGATGCTATCACGATAATTCTATACATGAGGATGGGAACGGAAAATGCCTAGTAAGAGGATGTAAGTGTGAAAAATTTCAAAGTTAAAGATCTGCCAACTTATTTTCAAGTTCCTTAATCTCTTTTTGATGTAAATCGGAGACATTTTGTGCAAACTCTTTGTGTGCAGAAATTATTACATTTAATGCCTCTTGATAATTTGGATGGCCCTTTTTGAGAACATCACATGATTTCAAAGACGTAATATGACCAGTGACTGTTGCTATTGCCCCTTTCTGATTAAATTGGACTATTCCTCCAAATGCCTCAATTAGCATGTATGCTGATTCTGCTTTACATTTGTAGGTGACTCGTCCAGTTTCAGTGTTGAATAGCTGTGTAATTCCACAGGGTTTTCTTGTCACAGTTACTGTCATAGATTGATTTGAAATGATGAGGTATTAATTATTTTAGAAACTTTATGCTATAGGATCAGATTCTGGCACTGCAGCATCTGCTGCAAGAAGTTTGTCTATTTCATGGATAGCGAGTTTATCTCTTCCTAAAAGATCAAACTTTTGTAAAATTGTTTCAAATTTTGTTTCTTCTTGCACTTGCTCATTGACAAACCATTCCAGAAATGCATATGTGGAATGATCCTTTTCTTTTTGGGTAATTTCTACCATTTTATGAATTGCGGTAGTTACAGTCTGCTCATTTTTCAGTGCTGTTTTAATTAGTCCTTCAAGTGATTTGTATGAACTAGTTGGTGCTTTGATTGCAGGAATTGTTGCAGTTGCTCCTAGGGCATTAAGATAATGAATAATTTTTAGCACATGCATTCTTTCTTCGTCTGATTGAGCGTAAAAGTAGTTTGCAGCTCCTTGATACCCAATAACTTCACACCAAGATGCCATTGCAAGATAGCTATTTGATGCAAAAGCCTCAAGGGTTATTTGATCATTTAGTGCTTTTTTCATTTTAGAAGATAGTTTCACGGTTTTTCAACTTTTATTGATTTCTCTGTATTAAAAAAAACTTACTAAAACTAGGGAGGTTTCAAGATTGACACAGCACTAAAGAAATTCGCCCCTAAATCAAAAGCCGATAAAGTTTGTCCTTAATCACAGTAAGAATTTAGTAATTAAAAAGAACACCGCAAATCCACTCAAGAAGATAATTCCTGCAAAACTCAAAAATTTCAACAGAATAGATGGCTGATGTTCTTTCTTAAGGAATTTGCCAGTAACCAATCTAAAATTAAAAATTGCAATTATAGGTGCTATTACAAAAGACAACACAGTTGCAAAGTCAACTAGTTCTTTGAGATTGCTTCCAAATTTAAATATCACCACAATGGAGCCAGTAGATATTACAATTAAGAAAATTACGTAAAATGTGCGAAATTTTGTGCGTATTTTGTCCTCTTTTTTGGTAAAAATCAACTCTACTGCTCTCTGCAAAGATCTAGAGTATCCATCAAACACTGCAATGATTGTTCCAAACATTACAGTAAATGCCGAAGCTGCGATAATGATGTAACTCCAATCACCAATAGTTTCAGTGTATAGTGTTACTACCTTTTGAGCAAAATCAGAATTGTTGTTTGGTAGTTCCTGACCAGAACCATAAAAAATAAAAGTTCCCAGTACTACAAACATCACTGCAAGAATTCCAGTAATTAGATATGCTAATCTAAATTCAAGTAAAGTTTCTTTTAATTTTGGTTTGTAGTTTGTTTGTTTCATTCTTTCTAATGTCCACAAACTATTCCAGCTTGAAAGATCAACTGCAGTAGGCATCCATCCCATTAATGCAAGCAAGAAAAAGATTCCAGAAATATCCCAAAGTTCTTTTGGTTCAAATCCAGATACAATCTCAACAGGGCCGTTGTATAATGCAAACAAGAAAGCAGATACCGTAGAGACTAGTAAAACAATTGCAATTATCTTAATCAAACTATCAAGTATGTTGTATTTTCCAATTGCCAATATTCCAACACATACTGCAAACAAAAGTACCACAGTCCACTCTCCAAGAAAATCAATTCCAAATAGATTCTCAAAAAAGCCTGCAGTAACAAACCCAACTGCCCCGGTCACAAAAAACATAGATGCAATTGTTATTAGAAAATATAACCATAGTGCAGGCTTGCCAAGTTTTTTGTAACCATCAATGATACTTGTTTGAGTAGAGTTTGCATAACGAGAGCCATACTCAAAGAAAGGGTATTTCAATAAGGTTACCAATATTACAAATCCCAACATCATTAAACCATAATCTGCACCAGCCCTGGTAGATTGAACTAAATGGGAAACACCAATTGCAGTGCATGCAAATAAAATTCCAGGTCCCGCAGTTTTAGAGAATGTAGAAAATTTCTGACTCAATTTAATCAAATATCATGTAAAATTGTAGAATATAATCTAAAAATAATGTTAAATGTGATTTCGAGATTAAGTTTAATAGTTTATTCATTTTAGTTTTCTTAATGCTATTTGGAGTATTTGCCACACATAGTCCAGAATCATGTCCAATACACAATGAAGAAAGCCAGAAAATATTCGTTGAACTGAAGGAAAAATTGGAATTAGAAATGAAAAAATACAACATTACCAGAATTGTTGAATTTTACATGTCAGTTTTGGAACATGAGTGGATCATAGTTATTGATGCGGTTCATGCTCACGATATAGAACAATTATGTATTGATGTCGGGATTTCGTCTATGAGTAAAGTAAAGATCGTTCCGATGAATCTTTACGATACAGCAGTACAAAAAATGACCAAAGACAAGTGATTTTTTAATTATTTTCCATATCTAAAACAATCAACAGTGTGATCATTTACCATTCCAATTGCCTGCATTAGAGCATAACAAATTGTAGGACCAACAAAATTAAATCTACGTTTTTTAAGATCTTTGCTTAATTTTTCTGAAATTTCTGTCGTGGCAGGTAGATCAGATAATTTTTTGAAATTATTTTTGATT
>CAZBBN010000165.1:0-3400 GCA_964490195.1 uncultured Nitrosopumilaceae archaeon | reverse complement strand
GCCTGGGAGAGCACTCGGCTGAAGACCGGGCTGTCGCGCGTTCAAATCCCGCCCCTGGCATCTTATCAAATTTAGAGGGTATTTTTTATTATAAAAAATTCGATCATTTCATACTAGATTAGTCTGAAGAATTTCTTTCATTTTGGAAATTTACATCTCAAAATAATTTCAATAGTACTTAATCATTATTTTTCAAATTCATTCAATCATACAAAATCTTTAAAAACAAGGCAAACTCTTGTTTTTCGACATTCATGGCTGAAAAAAAGACTACAAAAAAAGCACCAACAAAAAAAACGGATGTTAAATCAAAAGCCAAAACTACAAAAGCATCTAAATCAAAAGCCAAAACTACAAAATCAAAGAGTAAAAAATTAAAAGAAGAACCTATTGGCGATATGGGTATTGTCATAGTTGATGATGATATTGAAATTGATCAAGAGAAGGTAAATGAAGAAAGAAGAGCATATCTTGAAGAAGCAAGATCTCAAGAAGCGTTTGACTAGGAATCTTTATCCACTCCTATAATATATGATATGTATGCGTGCATTATGTTTGATTACTGTGAAACCAGGTAGGGTTGATTCTGTTGTTCAAATATTAAAGAAAAAACGGAAGATTGTTAAACAAATTATGGTTGTTACTGGAAGGGCAGACATTAGTGTAATTCTACAAGGAAATATTGATGAAATTAATGGAATGGTAATTGATTTTAAAAAAATAAAAGATATTGTTACCACTGAGACTCTAATTGAAGTGGAGGTTAATTTGGGATGGTAAGGGCTATAATTTTGGTAAAATCTCCAAAAAAACTCATTGCTGCCCGACTTCGAAAAATTACTTCTGTTTCGGATTCATTTCCTACAAGTGGTCAATTCGATGCTGTTGCCATTGTGGATGTAAAACAACTTGGCCAGATAAAGGAAGTAGCCACACTTATTCAAAAAATTAGTGGTGTGGAAAGAACTGAAACCATGGTGGAAGTTCAATGACAATGGATTTAAACAACTTTGAGGTAGGGTATCTGTGAATATCAAAAAAGTTGGAAATGTCATATTGGCTGTAAAAGATATAGATAAATCTATACAGTTCTATCATGAACTCATCGGACTTCCAATTAAAAATCAAAGAAGATCATGGGTTGATTTAGGTACTTCAGGAGCCATGCTGAGTTTACATCCGGCATCATTGACCGCACAGCATGTTGGAAGTTCCATCGATAATGGAATCACCATAGGATTTCTTGTAGGCGATGTTAAATCTGCAGTTGATGAATTAAAAGAAAAAGGGGTAAGAATCCATCGCGATATTATAGAACGAGATGCAGGAAAGAATGCAGTGATTTTAGATCCTGATGACTATCTAATTTCATTGTTTGAACCAAACTTTGAGAATAAGGATCAACAAACAGGCGGATACTACGGATTTACACCATCTTAGATTATCTTTTTAATAAAAAGAATAATCTGAATCTTTTATTTTTCATAACTTTTAAAATTGGATTAATCATAACTTCATATGAAATAATCTCAATCCTAACGGTGGGCCTTTACTAGCGTACTTTGCTGAATCAGGACGTTTGTGATTTATCTTTCATTATCTTATACTTTCACAGTGTCAATTCGTGATTCTGTGTGTGATGCTCTTCGGAGTTACTTAGCATGTGCCAGATTAACTCAAGCATCTGCCTTGCAGCATCTACCTTTGCCTTTTTCTTTCCCTCCTTTTTGCAATTCTTAAGTAAAATGATTCCATCCTAAGATCAAACCGTATTGATGTATTTGCAGCCTCTCCCATTGCGTTACGTAACCATGCAAAACCAAATTTTGTTATTCCGCCTCCTCTTTGTGTCTTGACACTGTACCTGTGAAACAGAGCAAGATCTGCATACGATACGTCTCTCAGGCGTTGCAAATCTTTTGATGTCCACTATCTCTGAAATTATTGTAAGTGCAGTGACATAGTTTATTCTAGGTATGGTAATGAGTAGTTTGGCTCTTGTATCCTCATTACTGATTGCTGCAATCTTTGCCTCAAATGCATCAATCTGTTTTTGCGTCATCTCAATATTTTCCAAATATGCATCCATTGCCATCCTGTCAGTTTCGCTCAGAGGAATTTCATGCAATCACTGCAATCCATTCTTTGAAAATGTTTTTTGCGAGGGCGCAAAATAATCATATTTTACAAGTATTGCATAAATCATGTTCTTGTGTCGTGACATGTTTTGTACACGATTGAGTCTTGTTCGTGTCCGACTACGCAAGTTTCCATAGTATTTTTCAGGTACAAATGACTCGTACAAAGGTCGGCTCAACAGAACTGCCAGTACTTTTGAATCAAGCTTGTCGTTTTTGAGTTTTGCTGGTGTTATTATCGTGGTTTTGGCAGGATGTACTAGAATGGTGTCGATGCCGTATTCCTCTAGTGTGTCATGCAGTCTAATCCCGTAGTTGGCAGTAGATTCACATACTGCTTGTATGTCGTTGCCATATGTTTTTTTGATGTGTTTGATAAAACCGGTTATTCCATGTGCGGTGTTCTCAAAACTTTGCTGTTCTAGTTTTTTTCTGGATTCTTGTTTTACTGTTGCAACACATTTGTTTTTGTGAACGTCTATTCTTATGTTGATCGTAATATCGCCTCCTTTTTGATCAAGTTGCCTGATTCTGCGGAATGCTCCCATTCACAGTCATTGTGGTATTTTGTTTTCCGCTCACTATGAGTTAGTCTGTCAAATGCCCTTGTACATGGCAAGTTACATTCGACTCTCAGGCCCCTAAGGATGATGCATCACAGAATACAGAAAAGATTTCGTATAATGTCTATCTAGAGTTTTGAAGTAAACGTAAATTCCTCCATTTTCTTTATATGCAAATTAAGTAAGGCTGAATTTTTAAGATCTCAAAATTCAATGATCGTGCGTCAACTTCAAAAAGGTAAACAGTTACGATTAATTTAATTTGGACTTTTTATCTTCCAGGTCTTTTAAAACCTTGTTTTATTTTACAATTTGATGCAGCCGATTTCAGGACTTTTTTGTCTATGTCTGTCTTTTTCTTTTTTATTTTTTTAGTATCTGTAATATCATCAATTATGAAAACTTTATCATCATGTGATTTTAGTTTTGGTTTATTACCATAAATGATGTTTGTCGGGGAAGATTTCAGGACTTTTTTGTCTATGTCTGTCTTTTTCTTTTTTATTTTTTTAGTATCTGTCGAGTTTTTCAGCGTCCATACAATATTCCTAATATTATGTGACGAGGATTTTTCCACATTATAATCTCCCAAGGATTTATTCATAATATCTAAAGCGTTGAATCTTATTAAAAACCAACTATCCGATTATCTTTTTAATGGAAGAGATGATTTTTTCCAATCCTTTTTCCTTTTTATTT
>CAZBBN010000164.1:0-3421 GCA_964490195.1 uncultured Nitrosopumilaceae archaeon | reverse complement strand
GTTTTTTACATCAATGACAGCTGTTTTTGGACCTAGTGTATGAGAAGCATCAGGACCAACATATGCAATTCTATCATGAATTATAGCGATCTGAATTTTTGGCAGAATTTCTCGGGTATAGACGGATAATAAACTACAATTTTTTAAAATAAGATCGGCTTTTTTGTCACCCATCGCTACTGAATTCAATGAAGAGATCGAAGTTGCTAGGCTCGAAGTCACAGATGTTAATTGGATTTTGCGCCTATTATAGATTCAATGCTTAAATTACGGTTGAAGAGGTTTTTTTGATATGAACATTCCCAAGGTGATCAGAAAGTATTGTGCAAAATGTAAAACACATACTGAACAAAAGGTCTCCATTTACAAGGCTGGAAAAAGACGTGGCTCTGCTAGAGGTGAACGCCGACATGCAGAACGTAAAAAGGGATATGGTGGACAGAAGTTTCCAAAGTTGGCAAAACCCGCCAAAGTTACAAAGAAAGTTACTCCTATTATGACATGTACTGTTTGTAAAAAGAAATACAATAAAGTAGGCGTTAGAATTAAGAAATTTGAGTTGGTAGCAGCATGAAGAAAGATCATATTGAAATTCCAAAACCAGCAAGCAAGTTTCAAAAAGTCAACTGTAATGAATGTGGAGAATTACAGGTAGTTTATTCTCATGCATCAACACAAGTTGCATGTAATTCCTGTGGAAATACAATTTCAGAAGCAACAGGTTCAAAAGCCAAAATAAATGGCAAAGTCTCAGGTAGTGCTGAGTAAATCATAATCGTGTTTTGAGTTTAGATTAAATGCAATTCTTTTATCATCAATTATGATGTAGTTTTCATCTAAATTTTCAAGGGAAATGATTTTTTTTGAATTTACTAAAGAAATTCCAGTATAATGACATGTTTGATCAGCAAAATTTACTAGATAATCAGATTCAAGTCCAAGTGTAGATAGAAATTTTTCTGTTACAAGAATACTAGTCCATGTTTTTTGAGAATCGTATTGATTAACAATTTTTTGAATAATATCTTTATCCAGTAAAGGCAAATCACCAGACGTTACTAAAACTGAATCATCTATTGATTTTAGTACTAAATTTAGATCTTCAACATAACCAATTCCAGACGCATCAAAAATTTCAACGTTGTTTTCTTCCAGTAATTTTTTTGTTTTAGGGGAATTTTTACTAGTAACTGCTAGAATTTTTGAAAAGAGGTTTGAATTTTTTAATGAATCAACTACATGAAGTATGATAGGCTTTTTGTATTTTAGTAAAAGTTTTTCATCATCTATATTCATGCGCGTGCCTTTACCGCCAGCCATTACAATACCAATCATAGGGATACAAACACCATCAATGAAGCTAATCTTGTAAGTTCGTTTGTGGCACCAAGAACATCACCAGTAATTCCACCAAAACTACGAGTAGATATGGCTAAAAGAAAAATAGTTAGAGTGACAGTTACTCCTAGCATCATTAGTCCAGTAGTTTCTCCAATAGCAATCACTGGAATAAGCATAATTATGAATGCAGCAGCAAGTTTTTTCTTATCTTTCATTATCTCTACAAAAGGAGAGTTCAAGCCTAAGGATGCTGAATTTCCAAGACTTGCCATCAACACCATTGAGAATTTTGCTAAAATTTCACTAATCAAAATTGCCTTAAACAAATCAAATCCACTAGTAAGTGAAATTGTTACTACTAGACCAATTAGGTATAAGACTATACCAACAATTCCAGCAGAACCAGTAGAAAGATCTTTCATAGCTTTAAGCTTCTTATCTTTACTTCCTTTGACCATAAGCCCATCAGCAAAATCAGCTAAACCATCTGCATGATGAATTCCAGTTACTATAGTAATGGATGCTACTACCAACAAGCTAACTAGTAATGGATCTAAAAAGAAAGACAGACCAAAACCAAAAGAACCAACTAAAAGACCAATTGCAATTCCAACAATAGGAAAAAGATACATGTATTTTGCAATATTTTCTAAAGTTGCATTTGAAGAAGGAAATATTGTAAGAAATGAAAAGACAGATCCAATTTCTTTAAGCATGAATCCACCATCCAATTAATGATAAAATAGTAATTATTGGAATAGTCACAATTCCAAAGAAAAGAATTGAAGTAAGTTTCATCATTGTTATTGCAGAGGACACATGCTCTTTTGTTAGTGTAATTTCTCCATCACCTAACTTGTAGTGATTAATCTTTTCAAATTTTGTTTCCAAAGCTCCTGCAAGTGCAGCCATCGGATATCCGGCATTAGGGCTTTCAGTTTTTTTGCCATCACGAATCATTATTTTGTATGATTCCTTCCAATTATTTTGCAAAATTGCGGCTGAAATGATCATGATGAATCCAGTGAGTCTAGATGGAATGTAGTTTAAGACGGTGTCACAAGTTGCGGCAAACCATCCTACATTTTTGAAGAGATCTGTCTTGTACCCAATCATGGAATCGGCAGTATTAATAATTCTGTAAACAAATGCTCCAAGTAAACCAAAAATTGAAAAATAGAACAAAGGACCAGTAATACCATCAACGGTATTTTCGCTAATACTCTCTAACACGCCTGAAATTACGTGATTTTTGTCTAGATTCTCAGTATTTCTCTTAACAATCATAGATAGATTTGTTCTTGCTTTATCAAGGTCATCTTGATCAAGTGATTCTAGAACTTTGTTGGCATGTTTTTCCATACCTTGAATTGCAATTGTGGTTTTTAGTAATAACCCACTAATAATTACAGAGACAATTATCGAAATGTAATCATATGAGATCATAGATATTCCAACATTCAAAATCAAAAGCAATAAAATTACAATGATGGATGTAATAATTATGAGTAAAATTCCCCCAGCTTTTTCAATTATAGAATTTTGATTTTTTGCAACAGGTGTCAATATTGCAATTAATCGTCCCATCCAAACAGTAGGATGATACTTGTTTTTAGGATCTCCAACTGTTAAATCGATTAAAATTGCGATGCCGATAATAAATATAGATTCAAGAATCATTGTATCATTCTCTCAATTGATTTGATATCCATGTTGGATTTGACAATTTTTGCCAATCTATCTAATTCATTATCAATTTTTGAAAGATTTTTCCTAGTCCATGCAATATCTTTGGGTTTTGCATGAAGAGAATCTTCTTCAGGTAGATCCAAAGTGATTAATGGAATAGTTCCAATAATAGGAATCTTTGTAATGGTTTTGAGTTTTTGGAATCCAGGTTTTAGCACATTAAGATCTCCTCTAAATTTGTTAAATATGAAACCTTTTACAAGTTTTTGATATTTTTTATCAATTAAGGTCATGGTTCCCACAATACTTGCAAAAGATCCACCTTTGTCAACATCAGAAACAAGTAAGACAGAAGCATTTGCTTTTTGTGCAATTCTCATATTTGCAATAT
>CAZBBN010000163.1:0-3518 GCA_964490195.1 uncultured Nitrosopumilaceae archaeon | reverse complement strand
ATAAGTGAAATTTAGGAATGACTTGCGATCAGAGTCCTATTCGGACATCAAGAATACGACAGCCATTACCCTTTTCCATGACTAGAACTGGATTCATGTCTAACTCTTTGATTTCTTTAAAATCAGAAACTAGTTGAGACAATCTCTGAATACATTCGGAGAGTTTTGCAATATCAGATGGTTTTTCACCTCTAACACCTTGAAGTAGTTTTTGAGTCTTAATTGAGGCTATCATGTCATCAGCTTCAATATCAGTTACCGGTGCAAGTTTGAATGTAACATCTTTTAGAACTTCGACATAGATTCCTCCCATTCCGAGCATAATTACTGGGCCAAAACCTGGTTCAAGTTTTGAACCAATGATTAGTTCCTTGCCACCTTTTATCATCTCTACAATCAAAACTCCTTTAATCTCGGCGTTCTTGTTGTATTTTTTAGCATTTTTGATAATTATTTTGAATGCATCTTTAATCTCGTCATCGTTTGTAAGATTTACTTTAACCCCACCAGCATCAGATTTATGAATAATCTGCGGTGATGCAATTTTCATTACAACAGGATAACCAATCTTCTTTGCAATTGTTACTGCTTCTGCTTCATTTTTAGCAAGTGCACTTTGAGGTAATGGCAATCCATATGCTTTGAGAACTTCTTGTCCTTCTTCTTCTAAAAGATTTGGCCTCTTTTCTTTTTTGACTTTATCGAAGATCTTTTTTGCTTTTGTTTTGTTAACTTTGAATTTAGAAATCTTTCCAGTTGGAGATTTAGTCCAATTAGAAAATCTAATCATTGCCGAAAGTGTTCTGATTGCACCTTCTGCATATGTATAATGTGGAACATTGCCATCAGCTAAAATTTCTCTATTAGTAATTCCTTCATCCAGTCCCATCAGACTTGCAAGCATTGTTTTTTTGTATTTCTTTGACATTTCAACAATTACTTTGGCAAGTTTGTCATAATTGAGAGTTCCAGACGGAGTACACATGGATATAACAGAACCAACTCTTGGATGCTTTAGAACTCTGTCCAAAACATTATGGAATCGATTAAAATCTGCGTCACCTACAATATCAACTGGATTTCTAGAGCTTCCCCAAGGCGGAATAACCTCATCGATTTTTTTTCTAATACTGGTAATGTCTGCCATTTTGATTTTCATTTTAGAGCATGCGTCAGTAGAGATAATTGCAGGACCACCGGCATTTGACACGATAACAAGATCACCGCCTGTTGGTAGTGGTTGTTTTGAAAATGCAGTAGCGTAATCAAAGAGTTCTTCCATAGTATCAACTCGTATTGCACCAGATTGTTTTAGTAATGCATCATAGATTTCATCTGAACCCATCAAGGCTCCAGTATGAGACATTGCAGCCTTTGCGCCCTCTGGACTACGTCCTGATTTGAGCACAAGTACAGGTTTTTTGAGTTTTTTAGTAATATTTTTACAAACTTTAAGAAATTCTTGACCATCTCCCATGTCTTCAAGATACATTACAATAACTTCTGTCTGTTTGTGAGTTGCAAGAATCTTTAGAACATCAACTTCGCTCATTACAGCTTTATTTCCAAGACTCACTACTGCTGAGAAACCAATTCCTTGTGCACTAGCATCTTCAACTAATGCTGCACATATTGCACCACTTTGAGATACAAGTGCAATTTTTCCAGACTTTGGTGTAACTTTAAGAAATGTAGAATTCATCATTGTTTTTGGATCAAGGTTCATTACACCAAGACAGTTTGGTCCAATGACATGAATTTTGTATTTTTTAGCAATATCTTTTAGTTCTTGTTCTCGTTTAGCTCCTTCTTCATCCACTTCTTTGAAACCTGCAGTGATGATAATTACTCCCTTGATTTTCTTTTTACCACATTCTTCTAAGACAGGTGCAACTAGTGTATTTTTGATAACAATAACTGCAAGATCAATCGATTTTGGAACATCTAAGACACTCTTGTATGCTTTTTTATAAAATACTGTTTCTCGTGATGGGCTAATTGGATAAACTGAACCTTTGAAACCATTCATAATATTAGATGTGATTGTAGCACCGACACTTCCTCTTTTGTCAGATGCTCCGATGACTGCAATTGATTTAGGTGATAAAATTATAGATTCTGCCATGATAAATTGAATCTAAGGATTTTGTATAATAAAGTTATTCATAGAAATTTCTGATCTCTATGTTTTTAGCTTCCCAGCATCTTCCCGGCCAGATTCTCTTTTCGTGGAATCCAAACAATTGAAAGATTAGAAAAGTTCCCCATTACATTCCAAGCTTCACGGGCAAGATTTCGAAGTTGTTCATTATTAATTGCAAATTCATGATTTAGTTGATTTACAGTATTTTTAGAATCGCTGAAAATTGTAATTTCATCTTCTGAATCAACAAATTTGTTTAATGCAGAAATTATTGCCATATATTCAGCTTGATTATTTGTAATATCTGGTCTTTTTTCATAAAAGGATTCTCCAGTTTCTTTTACAAAAAATCCAAATCCGCCATTAGGACCTCCAGAGCCATCCACGTAAACACTAATTCCCATCTTTGTACAACCTCATAATTTTCACACTTAGATTAACTACTATCATGTAAATGATTGTTGATATTCCTTGCGATGTTATTGATGCCAAGTACGGATCATAGTTAATCGTTAGAAAAGAATACTGTAAAACCCATCTAACAACTGTATAAACAATTTCTGCAATTCCTAACGATGTCACCAATTTTTTGAGATCATGTTTTAGTTTTGCAGCATCTGTATGGCCAGATGCTAAACGATATTTTTTTCTATTATCTAAATAAAACAATCCACTAAAAACTGAAAAATAAATCACATAATCTGTGATTGTAGTATATGTTGTGTTTAGATAGTCTGTCTGTTCAGATAAAATTTGAGCAATTAATGCAGAAATAATGATTGATGCTGCAAATGCGATTAGAATATTTTTATTAAGCTTGAGATACTCTTGAAACATATTTTTGATTTTGTCTGTTACAATTAAACTCAATCTAAAGTGATCTTGAGGAATATCAATAATCCTGCAAGTTCTGCAATCCCTACCCCCAACATGTAAGGGAATATTTCATGAGAGAAAATCGCCTCCATTGAGAAATATGCAAGAGAACCAAGGACATTATGCAAAAATAACATACCGGCAACTACAATCATACCTAATGGAAGTTGTGCACGTGTCTTACTGTACATAGTACCAAATATAGCAATTAAAATTCCCAATATCCCCATATTTACAATTGAAACAACAGATAAGATCAGAGAAGTAGTTTCCATTTAGTCAAAAACACCTTTGAATCTTTTATTTACTTTTGTCCAATTTTGCTTCAATTTCTTCAAATGTCTCCATATTTACTTCAAGAAAGTTGGAGATAAAGTATGCAACACCATATTTTTCTCCAACTTTGTTAATCATGTTATTTTTTTCAAGAACCCTAATGTGATGCTGGATTGCCTTATAATCCAAATTCATCTCTTTTGCTAATTGATTGGTATTGAAT
>CAZBBN010000162.1:0-3525 GCA_964490195.1 uncultured Nitrosopumilaceae archaeon | reverse complement strand
CAAAATATGAAAACGCTGTAACTATGGCAAAAAGAGACGGAGAAATTCTTACCGGAGGACATGTATTGACGTCATTAGGATTTGAGAGAGGTTATTTTGTGGAACCCACAATAGTTACAAAATTGCCTGAGGATCATAAACTTGTCAAAGAAGAACTATTCTTGCCCTTTTTATGTGTCCAAAGGTATGATTCATTTGATGAAGCAATCACACTTGCAAATCAAACAGAATATGGTTTGACTGCAGGTATTTTTACCAAGGATGATAAACAATTAGAAGAATTTTTTTCAAAAATACAAGCAGGTGTGGTTTATGCCAACCGTTATGCCAGTGCAACTACTGCTGCATTGGTTTCAAGTCAACCCTTTGTGGGGTGGAAAAACTCTGGTTCTACCGGAAAAGGTGCAGGTGGTGAGAACTATTTGCAACAATTTATGAGAACTCAAACTCAAACTCGTTGCGATTGAATCAGGGAACTCCCAAGTAATAGTATGTTTCTTTTTCTTTCTTTGATTCGCCTAAATGAATATGGCAGCCAATTAATTCCATATGGGATGTAATCTGAAACAAGGAATTTTTTTTTAACTAATTTTGGCTTTAGATCATCTCTTATTCCTTTTAGCATTTGAAACTCAAATTTTTTGGGATATTTCTTTGATAAATTTTCTGCTTTTTGTATGATTTTTACATCATGTGTAGCTATTGCAAACTCATTACCTTTCTTGAATAGTATCTTCATTAGTTTTACGTAATTTTTGTCCACATCTTCTTTTGATTTGAATGATATGCTTGCTTTTTCTCTATATGCTCCTTTGACTAGACGTATCTTTGCACCAATTCGTAGCAAGTCATTTAGATCATCTTCGGTTCTTTTGAGATTGGCCTGCAAGGCAATCCCAAGTCTCTCATATTTTGAAAAGAATGTATTGTAAATCTCAATTGTTTCATCAGTATGTTCTGCGGATTCCATATCCAACCAAACAAAAACATGAGCATTACGAGCACTTTGTATCATGTTCTCAAAATTACGATAGCATTCTTTCTGACTAATCGAAAGACCTATCTGTGTAGGTTTGACTGAAATTGCCCCACGGATTTTCCATTTTTTAAAAGAATTTACAATTTTTTTATATTCGTCTATTGTTATTGTGATCTGTTTTTTTGAAGTATGATACTCTCCTAGTTTGTTTATGATTGCATATCGTCCTGAATGATATGCATCTTTTGCAGATAATAGTGCATCATCTATGGTATTTCCTGCAATCCATTGTTTTGCAATTTTGAATAAAACTTTCTCCATTAATTGTGTTCCTGATACCATGTTGAATATTTTATGTACGTAATTATATGACTTTGGAGATTTTCCTTTAACTCATTGTTCTTCTGTGACACACTTTAAAGTAATATTCAGCACTAAATTCTCAGAAAAATTATTCTTTTTCATGGGAAAATAATAAGAATTACCAATTAATAATACATTAAATAGAATACATAATGCACTCTATTCATGTTTGGGAAGAAACCTATTCTAAAAGAAGGAGTTCAGATTTTCTCCATCAAAAAGAATGGTGAATTTAATGACTTTATCTTCGGTGTAGTCACTGGAGTTGATGGAAGAAAAGTGGGAGTCAACGGAGTTATTGTAAATCCAATTGGTTTGAAAAACAAGATTGCCCAAGGAAAAACAGGAGAGCGTTCCCGAGAAATACTTGAACATCCAACACCTGACAATGTTGTATTGGCTTTAGTGTATAGAGTGGAACATGAGAATTTTACTGGAATTCTTGATCTAGATGTTGACAAATGTGATATCATTCCTCCAAAAATTTATGGAATGCTTGATGGTTGGATTCGTGAATCATTACCAGAGTTTCTTAATGCAGTTTTGTCTTTGCCACCTGGTGCAGAACGAGATGAAGCAAAGCGAGTTTTAAGAAACAGAATGGATACTTTGATTGATGCACATCTCAAACGTACACTATATGCCGTTTGCCGAAGTCTGAAGATTTTAAATTAGATTTTCAAATTTCAGGCGTGAGTTCGCCATAGTTTTATATTATGCCCAAAGAGAATCTCGATACAATGGAATATGTTTACGCTGCTTTACTTCTTCACAAGCTAGACAAAGAAATTAACGAAGCAAACCTCTCATCAGTTGTTAAAGCATCTGGAGCAGAGGTAAATGATGCTCAAGTTAAAGCACTAGTAGCCGCCTTGGCCGATGTTAATATCGATGAGGCAGTTAAAGCCGCACCTGTAGCAGTTGCAGCAGCAGCCCCTGCAGAGGCAGCAGGTGAAGCAAAGAAAGAAGAAGCACCTAAAGAAGAAGGCAAAACCGAAGAAGCAGCCATGGAAGGATTATCCTCACTATTTGGCTAAGCAACTTTACTTTTTTCAATTTAATTTTTGATCTTTATTTTTATAAATTCTCAATCTTTTTCATTAATCTTAATTAGTAATTGTACTACCATTGTAGTGATTGGTGGATTTCTCTTTTCCAATAGATGGTTTTATCAGTATTTTAGACTACTTGGGTACTATTGCTTTTGCAGTAACTGGCGCATCAAAGGCAATCTCACACAAAGCTGATATCTTTGGAATTATTGTTTTAGCAACTGTAGTTGGTGTTGGTGGTGGTGTAACACGTGATGTAATTTTTGGTCGATTCCCTACTGCCTTTTCTGATCCCATCTATGTTACTCTGACTGTCATTACTGGAGTTATCATGTTCTTTGTTTATTCACAAATGAAAAAGAAAATGAATGTCTGGCTGATTTTTGACGCTGTAGGGTTGGGTGTGTTTTCAATTCTTGGTGCATCAATTGCATATCAGATAGTTGGATTGAATTTTCTTCCAATGCTCTTTGGTGGAATGATTACTGCAATTGGCGGTGGTATTCTCAGAGATATTTTTGTAAGGGAGATCCCAATTGTTTTTGTAAAAGAGGTATATGCTGTTGCATCAATTATTGGAATTGTAATCTTTTATGTGACTTTATCATCTGGTCTAGAGTTACAACTTGCATCAATTATTGGAATTGTATCTGCTACTGGAATTAGATTACTTGCAATAAAGTATAGCTGGAATTTGCCCAAAGTGCGAGAAACTTGAGATACTTTTGAAAATTAGTATCTGATCTAAGATCTTTGAAAATATGAATTATGACTAAAATATGCTTGAAATTAGCAGTTCCATTTACTTTTTTTATTTAATTCTGGGTTGCAAATTTTGCAATCTAAAAGACATGTATCTTCAGGACAATATCCACAAAATTGCTTTTTCATGGTATGCTCAACTGATCCCAAAACAAGCGTCACTCAAATTTTCTTGCATCAAATTCAATATCTGCAGCATAACTTATAGGTAAAGCCCTCATCTTATCTGAGACCAAATCTGTCACAATCTGTCAATTTTTCATCAAATAGAACGACTCTTTCATCAAATAGAACAGTTGTTCTTATTGTAAAAACAGGCACGATTCATTGCTGTAAATGTAAAAAATCTATCTGATGAATATGATGAAA
>CAZBBN010000161.1:0-3535 GCA_964490195.1 uncultured Nitrosopumilaceae archaeon | reverse complement strand
CGATAAAAAAAATTTGAAAAGGAACTAGAAGAAACTCGACTGGAGATTGAAAAACTAGGATAAGTAGATTTGACAGAATGGGTGTGTCACATATGTCTTAAAAAAGGAAAGATGAGAAAAATCGAGAGATTACATCTATATGTACATCGTGTTTTGGGAAAGTTACAAAATTAATGAAAACAAAATCCCCTTAGATTTCTAAGAGTTTAGTTAAATAGAGATAATCTGCAAAATGTTTCATGAGAAAATCACTATACATGAACATTTTAGTACCTCTTGATGGTTCAGCGTATTCAGAAAAAGCACTTTTACATGCATGTGATATGGCAAAAAATTATCAATCTTATTTGATTCTTTTGTATGTAGTTGAAAAATCAATTCCAATTAATTTATTGGATAGAAAGGAATATTTGAAAATGTTACGAGAATTTGGAAATAAAGTTTTGATTAAAGGAAGGAAAACAACCACTCAGCAAGGTGTTGACTCAAAAATAGTCTTAAAAGAAGGAAATATTACAAATGAGATTGTTAAACTCGCAAAAAAAGAGCAGTGTAATTTGATTATTGTTGGAAATAAAGGTCTTGGTGCAACAGCTAGATTCTTTCTTGGAAGTGTCTCAAATAAACTTGCAAATAATGCCCCTTGCTCTATTCTTATTGTAAAATAACTATTTGAAAAATTTCATTTCTTTTGGATGTTTTTTTAACAATGATTTTCTTACCCATATTGGAATGTTGTAATATGTTGCTAATGCAATTGCCTCAGATGCTCTAAAATTTCTAAATACCATGTCTCTTTTTCCAGTAAAATACAGATTTGCCCTGAAAATACCTCCACTTTCATAAATCTTAACTTTGACTAAAAATAGTTCATTTTCCTCACAAATTTGCTCAATTAAACGATATACTATGGGAGGATCTTCACGTTTTTCATCCAAAAAATTAGAAATGAAACCTGCTACTTCAGATGAAAAGCCAGATGTTGAAAATTCAACTGTCTCATCTTTGAATATTACTGCCCCCGTAAGAGGTCAATTATTCCAACTTGGTCTATCTTCACTGTTTCATAATCTGAGTCAATGTCTTCAATCTTCATGGGCATTCTTTCATCACTGCTTCTACTTTTCTCTCTTCTTCTATCATTACTTGCTCAAATTCCACTCTCAGTTCATCACATTTTGTTTGCTTTTCATTTTCATCCATTTTGGAAAATTGAATATCTCTAATTTCATTTACATTTGCACAATTTTTTTCATTTGTCTCATACATTATCTCATCAATCTTTTTTTGTGCTTTAGGATCCATACTCACATTAATTTGAATTCTTTAAATTAAAATTGTTATTAATGCCACTTTTGAGAATCTCTGATCTATTCATAAAGTAATAAAAAGATGTATCAATTATGGCAAAAAAACCTGTAAAAAAATTAGCATCGTTACCATCAAAGTCAAGTTTTTCGGAATTTGACAGGGTTTTTGACAACTTTAGAAGAGATTTGGAAAAATCATTTTCTTCTTTCCCAAGACTAGATTTTCCAGCCTTTTCAAAATTGCCTGAAACTGGTTGTGATGTAATTGATGAAGGGAAACAACTTCGAATGAGGATGAATATGCCTGGATTAAAGAAAAATGAGATCAATCTCAATGTAACAGACAACTCAATCGAGGTTACAGGAGAGCACAAAGAGGAGGAAAAAAAGAAAAACTTCCTGAGAAAAGAACGTCACAGCATGTCATATTATCAGACCATACCATTACCTGATAAGGTAATTCCTGGAAAAGTAAAGGCAAAACTAATTGATGGCGTTTTAGATGTGACTCTTCCAAAAAACAAACCAACACCTACACCAAAGAAAAAACCTGTAAAAGTACAGTGATTCTTTCTTTTTTATTTTAAGAAATTCTTTTGTACGTTTGATGGAATTCTGTGTAAATAGTCTCTACTATATTTTCTAAATTAATAATTTCAATAAGGTGTTTCTTCCCTTTTGCAATTTCCCGCATAATGGTCATACATTTGGCATTCTTGATGAAATTAGGTTCTTCACTATCTGTCCATATTTTAAAACAGTCTTCAAAGTCAAGACAGAATTTTAGAATGATTACTTCCCAATCATCTGTTGTTCTAGGTATTCCTATGGATTCAGCAAGTTCACGGAATTCATTTTTTCTGTCTCGCAGTAATTGGTTTAGTGTTTCTCTAACTCTTTTTTCATCATATCCGTCAATTAAACTAATTCGATTCATAATGGTTTTTCTTTATTGGCTGTTAAAAATAAACTTTATATTTTCACATATGAGAACTTTGAATTGGTTTAACTATCAATATGACAGGTTAAAATCATGGGCAATGATGATTCTTGTCAGTGTGGTTCTTGTGGACATGAAAAAATTGATGAATGCTACACAAAACAATGTCTATGTTGTTTAACTGATCATCAAGGGGCATTTGGGAAAAATAGATGATTAAAACAAAAATTAAGAAAATATTAGTTGCATTAGATGGTTCAGAGAATTCATTTAGAAGGTTAAATGAAGCAATAATCATTGCAAGAAATTCTCAAGCCGTCATTACTGGAGTATATGTTACTCCCCTCAGCCCTCCCGTATCAATTGAACAAAAGGCATATGTTAAGAATGTTCTATTAAAAAATGCAAACAAGTTCATGGAAAAATCAAAAACACATTCAGCCCAAAATGGAATTTTGTTTTATGAAAAAATACTACATGGAGATAATGGTCCCAAAATAATAAAATTTGCCCAAGATAAGAAATTTGATTTGATTGTTATTGGATCCAGAGGAATGAGTTCAATCAAGGAGACTTTTCTTGGCAGTACTTCAAATTATATAGTTCATAAATCCAAAATTCCTGTTTTAATCGTAAAGTAGATAATAAATCGACATTGAATAACATTCTAGCAGTCATAGTAAATTCTAGCAGTCCTACAACATGATTATGGATATAACATATTTGCAGAATTATTTTCAACTAGAAAGATAATCTTATTGTTTACCAAACAGCACTAATATGAAATAAAATAATGTCACTAGCAAGCGAAGTTGCTAGCGGAAGAATTCACGACTTGCAACCAAAGCCACCAGCTCGAAAATCACTTCTTGGCGTGCAAACCAAGATAATCTAATGTGGATTAGCTAAGATCTAGAATTATCTTTTCACACCTGTCTGCGTCTATTTCTATCCACAAAATGATGTGTGAAGATTATTAAATTATCAATACATTCTATACTGTAACAATGACATCGATACAGAAATAATCTTACTATTCACATAGATCGGTTGGTAATACAAAACATGCCTATTATCTGTTAAAAAAATAAGTTTACACAAGATTTTATTGCACCTCCTAAATCTTACTGTGTAATGGATATGCTTGCTGATTTAAAAAGAGGAAAACGTGGAGCCATTGCAAAAGCTATAACCATTATGGAAAATGATCAAAAGGAAGCAAAAAAACTTATAAAAAAAATTTTCAAAGACACTGGCGATTCTATTCTTATTGGAATCACTGGAC
>CAZBBN010000160.1:0-3650 GCA_964490195.1 uncultured Nitrosopumilaceae archaeon | reverse complement strand
AGGATTCAACTTTTACTGGCATCTTGTACTCTAGTTTTTGCACAAATGCATTCCAGCTTGCATCAAGTATTGACTGAGCCAATCGGTGGTTTTTTACCATTCCTGCCAGATTTAGTTTCTCAACAAATACCACATCGCCGTCTTTGGCATATTGTGCTGAAAGTCTTTTCTTCTGTCTGCAATCTTTTCATGTATCCTTTGCATTTTAAGAATTGATTTTAATCTGTACTTTGAACTCATGCACGTTGGGAATTTTTTGATCCATCAAGTGCAATCAATATTTTGTTAATTTTTTTCTTGATCATTTATTTTTACCAAATGCACCCTGATGGTCACTTAAACAACAAGAACATTGCTTTGTATAACACTCATCGATTTTTTCATGCCCACAGGAACCACAATGACAAAATACATCATCTCTCATAATGAATTATTCTTATCTTGATAGTTAAACTAATTCCAGGTTATCACATTTGAAAATTAACTATTATTTTAATCTAAAAAGTAAAAAAGAGAATTAACAACTTGAAAGAGAATATTTTTACAAAATATACACTGCTTCTTTTGCTCATTGACATGGAATTAGTTTTAGAGAGGGATTTGGGAGATGCCCAAAAAATTCTTTTCTGAATAGATTAAATTGACAGTGTATTGATAATGTCTAATGAGACTTTTTCACACAAATTCAATGTTGCATGGGAATATGCCTACTTTTGTATGATTCATCATGAGCAAATTCTTCAGTTACTGTAAAAGGATATTTTTGGAAAAACCACTTTGTAATTATTCAATTACAAAATCAAGTAACAAACTGGAAACGGTCTTCCTTATATCCTTCTTGTAATTTTCCCTCTATAGGAATTTTATTTCCACAAAATTTACAACAGTTATTTGTATCAAGATGCCATTCATGAATATTAAATCCATAACGATTAACAACTATTTCATTACATTCAGAGCAATACGTATGCTCCCATTTGTGTCCAGGAACATTTCCTAAATAGACGTATTTCAGTCCCTGATCTTTTGCAACCTGATAATGTTTTTCCAAAGTCTCAATCGGAGTACTAGGATATTCCATCATTTTGTAGTCAGGATGAAATCGCAAAAAGTGAATTGGCATTTCTGGTCCAAACTCATCATAGATGAATTTTGAGAGTTTTTTGGCATGTTCTATGCTATCTCCTACTTTGGGTACAATTAGATCAGTGATTTCGACGTGGATTTTTGTTTTGTCTCGAATTTCTAATAATGTATCAAAAATTGGTTGAGGATCTGGAACACCAATGAATTTTCTTGTAAATTCTTTCTCTGCACTTCCTTTGAAATCTATGGTAATTCCATCAAGAAATTCATTCATCATTGAAACTGATTCAGGAGTATCATAACCATTTGAGACAAAAACGTTAAACAATCCTTTTTTTCTTGCAGCAATTCCACAATCACGTGCAAACTCTATGAAAATAGATGGCTCGTTGTACGTATATGCAATTCCATGTGCACCATACTTTACAGCAGTATTTGCAACATCATCGGGAGTCATATCAATTCCTTCAACTTTACGTCGTTGACTAATATCGGAATTTTGACAATACTTGCAGAGCCAATTACACCCTGTTGTTGCAATAGAGTACACTTTACTACCAGGCCAGTAATGTATCAAAGGTTTTTTTTCAATTGGATCAACGTGACCTGAGATTACTTTTCCATAGGCATACAGCTGCAGCTTACCATCTTCATTTCCACGAATTCCACATAAACCGATTTGTCCCTTTCCAATCTCACAATATCGTGCACAAGCAACACACTTTACCTTGTCATTTGGAAGTTTTTCATATAATTCAGCTTCTTTCCCAAGCATACTTGTCAATGTTTTTTATTGTGTTTTTACATATTTAACAAGTATGAAGAAAATCAATCAAATTTCTAATGAAGATGGAAAAGAATTAGTTAAAATGGCAAGAAAAGCAGTTACAGAATATCTAAAAAAAGATTCAAAGATTAATGATTTGGAATTTAATTCAAAATTTAATTTTGAATCAGGAGTTTTTGTAACAATAAACAAAAGAAATTCATTGAGAGGGTGTATTGGATATCCAATTCCAGTCAAAAAATTGGCTGATGGGTTAGTTGATGCTGCAATTTCTGCTGCTACACAAGATCTTCGATTTACACCAGTGGATGTTAATGAATTAGATCAGATTGTTTTTGAGGTAACAGTGCTTACTCCACCTATTGAGATCAATGTTAATAATCCAAATGAGTATCTATCAATGATCAAAGTTGGTAGAGACGGGTTAATTGTAGAAAATGCCTACACATCAGGCTTGCTTTTACCACAAGTTCCAACAGAATATGATTGGGATGTCAAAGAATTTCTAGAATTTACGTGTGAAAAAGCTGGACTCGATAAAGATGCATGGAAAGACAAAGGAACCAAGATATCTAGATTTGAAGGGGTCATATTCAAAGAAGAGTCACCAAATGGGAAAATAGTTCGAGAATCGTCTAATGATTTTTTATAAAATAATATATTATGGTAAATAATGATACGAGAGCCAGTTGTCGCAGGACAATTTTACCCAGACAGAAAAGAAGAACTAGAAGATATGATAAAGTCTTGTTTCGATCACAAATACGGTCCTGGAAAGCAAATCAAAAAATCATCGGAACAGATCTACGGAATTGTATGTCCACATGCAGGATATGTATACTCTGGACCTACTGCATGTCATTCTTATAATGCTATATCATCACAAAATCCAGAACTTGTTATCATTATAGGACCAAATCATTTTGGAATTGGAAAAAATGCTGCAACTATGATTGATGCAAAGTGGAAGACACCATTAGGGCTAGTTGAGGTAGATTCAGATTCTGCTCAAGAAATTGTAGAAAAATCTAATATTATTGAAATTGATAATTATTCGCATTCACAAGATCACAGTTTAGAAGTACAAATTCCAATGTTGCAATCATTACTTTCAAATGAATTTAAGATACTTCCAATAATCTTACTTGCACAAGATTTGGAAACTGCAAGAGATGTGGGAAATGCAGTATATGAGATTGCAAAAAAGAAAAGATCGATTATTGTTGCCTCATCAGATTTTACACATTATGAAGAAAATTCTTTTGCCCATCTTCAAGACAAAGCATTGATTGAACCTATTTTGGATATGGATGTTGAACGATTTTATCAAGTATTAAGAGAGAAAAGAGTTACAGCATGCGGATTTGGTGCAATTGGATCTACAATGATTGCATGCAAGAATTTGGGTGCAACTAAAGGAGCACTTCTTAGTTATACAACTAGTGGAGATGTATCTGGAGATACAGATTCTGTTGTAGGATATGGTGCGATAAAATTTGTTTAATTAAAATAGTCAATATTCAATTATTTGAGAATCCAATAATTTCAATTCAAATACTTTGTAAAGGAAAGACCAGATTGCTCAAATCCTAATTTCTTATAGAATTTGTGGGATTCCTTTCGTTGATTACCAGATTCAAGCCTAATTCTATGACATTTTTTCTCTTTTGCAACAGATATACAAGAATTAATTAGTTTTTTTCCCACTCCTTGATTCCGGAATTTTTCACGAACAATTAATTCTGGAATATACAACTCCAAAGAATTTCGATTAAGT
>CAZBBN010000159.1:0-3668 GCA_964490195.1 uncultured Nitrosopumilaceae archaeon | reverse complement strand
CTAATGGAATAGTTGACAAAGTAAGACATATTGTTAGGTCTAGAGAAGATTATACTCGAGAGCATGTAAAGTCCCTTTCTCCTCAAATGACTGATATTGAATTGACTCGAGTCCAAACTTTGCTTGAAATTGCATCCTCTCTACAAATGATTTATAAAATAATTAATCACATGTATCTAACTGCAAAAAAACAAAACAATTATCCGTTAATTTTACCCTTACAGATGATTCTTCCTTTTATAATGGAACAATCCGAGGCGATGAAAGAAGCAATTACAGTATTTAAAAAAGGACAGCCTGTGGGTGATGGAATTGGTCCAATGGTTGTTGGGAAGATGATGTTAGGAAATGAAAAAGACTCTGTCGCGTTTCAAACTGTTCTTGCAAAATCTGAATTTGATGGTAGAAAATTATTTCTCTTAAAAGCTGAAGGTCCTGGTTCTACTGTTGGGAGACCTGCTGATGGTTTAGAAAAAATCGTTTCTGAAAACAAACTTGATGCGATAATTATGATTGATGCTGCATTAAAGATGGAAGGCGAAGATTCTGCATTTGTGGCGCAAGGATTTGGTGCTGCAATTGGTGGAATTGGAACTGAAAAATTCCAAATTGAAGCGATTGCTACATCAAAAAACATCCCTGTATTTTCCATAGTTATCAAACAATCCGTTAAAGAGGCAATTACATTAATGACAAAAGAAATTGCAGACAAAGCAGACGATGTAACCACTCAAGTTTATGAAATGATTCAAGAAAACACTAAACCGGGCCAATCAATTGTTATAATCGGTGTGGGGAATACTGCTGGAGTGCCACAATAATGTTCTCAAAGAAAAAAATCACACTAGATTATACTGTTGAAAAATGTTCTAAATGTGGAATGCAAAGAAAAAGAAAATTTTCTGAAGGTGATGTCTTGTTTGCTAAATGTTCCAAATGTGATTCATGTGATGGAATATTCTTCATCGAGAAAATTTTTGGTGAAACCCTAGAACAATAATTCTAAATTAATCTGTTCTGAATTTTAGATTACATGATGGACAAAACCACGATGCTGCTTCCCCTTGCTCTTTGAACATAAATCTGCCACATTTAGGACATGGCCTTACCTCTTCATTCAATTTACTTGCCGGTGTTCATTGAGCTTTTGTAGTTATTGTTACTCCGTTTTCCATTGGAATGAATGTATGTTCTGCCTGAGCAACTCTTTGCTCATTTACTTCAATTAGAGTTGGATATGCCTGTACTGCTTTCTTTTTTATCAAAACATCTAGTAACTCTCTTGCTTGTTTTTCCTCCCATTCTTTTGTTATCCATCTTAATGAAAATGGCAACATGTTGAATTTCTCCCAGATAAAATCAAGTAGTCTGTCAGCTTCTGCGTCTTTTGTTTTCTTTCGTGAATTTATTGCAAAAATATTTTTGATTTGCCCGTTTCTGACAAATCCTCCTCCTTGTTCTGTAGTGACAAATGGCTCACATGCATATGCTGAATTCTCTGAAAGTGAAAATCCTCCAATTGACCAAATATTTGGAATAGATTTTCCTGCATGAATAGTATATTGTTCTAAGGAATGCCCGCTAAGATTTGCAATTGGCTTGTATCCTCTTTGCTTTATTGTAGTTTCAATGGTTCGTCCGATGTCACTTGCTTTTACTCCAGCTTTTATCATGGACATTGCATTTCCTAATGCTTCTTCTGCAGCCCGGACTAATCCATCAAATTGTGCATCATAGCAAACAGTTACTGCGGTATCTGCAATGTATCCGTTAATTTGAGCGCCAAGATCAATTTTTACCATATCTGTATCTTTGATTGTGATTGGATCATTTGGCTCTGCAGTGTAATGTGCTGCAATTTCATTAATACTGGCATTTACTGGAAATGCACATTTTGCTCCTCTTTTTTTGATTTCTCCTTCAACTTCTTCACAAATATCATAAACTGATTTTCCAATCCAATCTTTTGCCCTGACTATTTCTCTTACTTCTGCAGCAATTTTTCCTGCTTTGAGATATTCTTCTAATTGCACATCTTTGTTCATTCAATTACCTTTAAAATGATTATCTCAATTGATGAGATCTGTTGATAAATCACTAAAGTAAAAACTAATTTTAAATAAAGAACAATTTTAGAAAATCTCCGTTTTGTAATCTCTGATGGATTCTAAAATTAATTTTCATCAAGATTATCATTATGTGTTAGCGCTGTTAAACCATCAAAAAAGATTTTGTCTCCAGGCTTTTCATCTTGCCAAATCAATGCACGATTTTTAAACATTTTGTGATCTACTCTAAAACATAAAATCCGTCAAAATCATTCATAATTGTACATATTATTTAATTTGAGAATAATTTTTGTCTCAAATTACATTACCTGTCAAGCTTAAATTGGGCGACTTTTAGGATTTACTGGGATCGTGGTCTAGCTTGGTATGATTCTGCGTTTGGGACGCAGAGGTCGCGAATTCAAATTTCGCCGATCCCACCACTATCTTATTATCAAATCAATCCATAGTTTTCATGCCGAGCAATGAGGAAGAGTTAGAGAATTGACTTTGAAATGAAGTAAACTAATTGGCTCTGAGCTCCGGCATGTTTTTATGAATTATTCGATATGTTGTTTTTATTGAAATTTGAGAGACGTGACATCCTGTTAATTGTAGGGCTTTTTCTTTTTATGATAGGTCTGATGCCCTTTATGGCTCCCGTCTATGCTGCTGTAATTGTAATTATCATGTATTTTGGAATCAAGGTATATGTGGGAAAAAGAAGACAATCAATCCAAAAAGATGTGGGTGAGGGAATCTGCATGGAGTGCGGTTCACAGATTTTTAACAAAAAATGCCCAAATTGTGACTATTCCAAAGAATGATTCATACGTATACCTTAATACCGAAAAATCAAGAAAAAATTCATGTTTTCAAGATATATGACTTTAACAACAAGTGTCAATCATCTGGAGAGGCATAGTTTTACAAATGGGTAGGGAAGAATTTTAGTTTAATTACATTTTTTTAAAACTGTTAAAAGTGCAATTCGTAATCTTACACAAGATTATACAATAATATTTCATTGTGACATGTTTTAGAATCATGATAAAAAGTTAGATGAGAAAGGACGCAGTCAAAGATATATCTTTGATTTAAAAATTCAATATGTATGACAAATCCTCTCGATTATACACTAAACGCACTAGAAAATATTCAAGATGCCATAGATGAGATAAAGGTACGAAAAAATATCACAACTAAACAAGAATTATTACAAGATTATGATGAAATAATAATTCAGTTGGAAGATTCAGCCTCAAAACTAATCAATGTTGTTGTGGCATTTCAGAAACATGAAAAGTCTCTGTAAATGACTTTAAAGTTCCAAAATAGTTACAATTTTTACATCGGTAAAAAACTGTTCCATCTGAATTCGTAGCTAATCTTTCAGGTTCATTTTGTATACAGTTCTGTTTGAAATAGTCATGTTTGTTGTTATACTCCATGATTTTATTGCACAAAATTTGTATAAAAGTTTGTCATGTGAGATAAAGCCCATAAATGTGACTAAATTTACTATTTTTCGTAATCCTGGAGACATGTAAAAGTCTCATCTGCGTATTGTCTGTGGGTAACTGATTCTTTCTGGAGTGGTCCCCTATGTTTAGTACCGTT
>CAZBBN010000158.1:0-3696 GCA_964490195.1 uncultured Nitrosopumilaceae archaeon | reverse complement strand
TTATCATACCATTCTCTTATAGTTTTTTTGAAATTATTGACAATTTGATTTTTCTGAAATTTGAAAATTTTTAATGATTACCATATTTGGGAACTGTTTCAAATAACAATTCATTCTCCATAAGATTTCTTCAAATAACTTTGTAATTTTAGAAATGATATCGGGTCTCTTTATTTTCAGATTTTTTAAAAATTCATTATATGTGTTAATCAAAATATATTACCATTGTTAATTAACTCTTATAAACTCAATTTTAAAAGAATTTTCATAGCCGAACTTAACTTAGCTGTTGTAGTAAAATTAGAGCCTGATCTGTCTGCCGGTAGCATTAGCTATAATCCTGATGGTACACTTAACAGAAGTAAAACAAAGAATACATTGGGCCCACACAGTAAAATTGCTACTCAAGCAGCATTTTATGCTAAAGTCAAATATGGAGCAAAAATCTCGGTTGGTAGTATGAGTGGTCATGCAGCTAATAATGCTTTACAGATAGCTATGGAAACTTGCGATGCTGACATTCTTCATCTTTATAATGATTCTAGTTTTGCTGGTGCAGATACGATAGGTACTGCAGAAGTTTTAAAAAAAGGGGTTGAAAAAATGGAATCAAAAATGAATGGCAAAATGGACATTGTTTTTTCAGGGCATCGTGCCACTGATGGAGAAACTGGGCAGACAGGTCCACAAATTGCATGGAAGTTGGGATTGACTTTTCTTGGTAATGTTATTAGCTATGATGTCGATTTAGAAAAAAGAACTGTAATTGCAAAACGTTTGATAAGTTTACGAGGTGTTCCAGAGATTATCCAAGAAATTGAAGCACCTCTTCCAGTTTTTATCGCTATTGATCCTTCATACAAATATCATTTCAATACAGTTACTTTGCGATTATCAGCGGAAAAATATAAAGAAGAAGCATATGAAAAATCACAAAACTACCAAAAACACATTCAAACATTTAACCGTGAAGAATTGGGTGCTGAAAAAACGCTCATCGGACTTGTAGGTTCACCAACAATTGTATATAATGTACAACGTGTACCAAAAGGAAAAGCTGTACGAAATGCCAAAGTGCTAGACAGTTCTAATCCTGAACACATACGACAGACAGTCATAGCAATAAAAGAAGCACTTTCTGCAATGGTGATAAAATGACTGAAGGGGATTATCGTCATGTGTATGTTGTAATAGAGCACATTAATGGAAAATTACTTCCTGTGAGCCTTGAAATGCTAGGTGAGGCGAGAAGGTTGTTTGATGACTTTAATCATAGATACTCTTCGAAAGAAAAAGTTGTTGCAGTGCTTTTGGGTCATAACATCCAACACTTGTCTAAAACATTGATTGAATATGGGGCTGATTCTGTAATCATCGTAGATCGTCCGGAACTAAATGCCCTGATAAATAAAATTCATACCAAGGTAATTTATCAAATTTGTTTGGATGTTGAAACAGCCGCAAAAATTGAACCTGCATATTCTTTGGAATTTAAGAGACCTCGATACATGTTTTTTGCAGCAGATGGTATAGGACGACATTTATCATCCACAGTTTTAGCAGAATTAGATTCAGGTTTAGCATCTGATGTAAATCAACTTGTGATCTCCGATTTAGATATAAGCCATCCAGTCAAAACAGGTGGTAAGCACATCATTTACAAAAAAACATTGGAAATGTACCGTGTAGATTTTTCAGGATTTTTGTGGACTACAATTCTTTGTCTTGATAACATCAATGAAAATCTCTCAGTAAGAGACTATTCCCCTCAATCATGCAATATTATTCCAGGAGCATTCGTGCCTATAGAAAAAGATCCACAAAGAACGGGAAAAGTAATTGAATTTTCACCTAAAATTGACGAAGAAGATTTGAAAATTAAGGTTCTGAGTGAAAAATTTGTAGAAAGCGAAATTGATTTTGACAACTACAAAACTATTGTTGGGTTTGGACGTGGAATTCAAGATGCTCCTGAAAAAAATATCAAACTTGTTGAGACCTTTGCTAAACATCTTAATGCTCAAATTGGTGTGTCTTTACCAATTGCAAAAAATGTTTTCACTGCAAGCCCTGCCATCAGTTCAACGTATATGATTCCAGCTAGGGTAATTGGAACTAGTGGTAGTAAAATCAGTCCTATGTTATACATAGTATTTGGAGTAAGTGGGGCAATGCAGCATGTATCTGGTATGGAAGATTCACAGTTTGTTATCTCAGTTAACGCTGATGAAAATGCTCCTATAAAAGATGTATCTGATATTTTTCTAAAAGGTAGAATGGAAGACGTCATTCCTCTTTTGATAGAAGAACTCCAAAAACAGGAAATATCTGTGCAGGTAAAATAGAATGGAAAAATTTGATGTAGCAATTATTGGCGGTGGCTCTTCTGGTTTAGCTGCTCTAAAACAATTATCCTCTCTTGGAAAGCAAGCCATTCTATTGGAGGCGGGAAGTCAAATAGGATCCAAAAACATATCCGGTGGCATTCTTTATTCAAAAAAACCAGAAAAAGGTAAAATAACTAATGTTGAAGATCTGTATAGTAATTTCTTGGATGATGCACCTATTGAAAGAAAGATTACTAAATACATGCTTCATTCCACTTCTAAAGATAAAATTTACTCCATGGATCTTACTTCAGCTCATAATTACCAATCAAATTTTGGATATTCAGTTCTAATGAACAAACTTAATTTTTGGTTTGCAAAACAAGCTACAATAACATCCCAAAAGTTTGGTGGAGGAATAATTCCAGGAGTTCACGTTAAATCAATTACATGGAATGATCAAGGAAGAGCAATTATCCACACTGATGAACTTGATGCATTTGAAGTCAAAGCAATAATTGTATCTGATGGAGTTAATTCAGAAATTGCAGAAATGGTGGGGGCTAGGTCAAAATTTACCTCTGCCCAATTATACCAAGGAGTTAAAGTAATAATCAAATTACCTGAGAAAATAATTAATGAAAGATTTGATATAATCTCTGGTGAAGGTACAGCCCATCTGTTTGCAGGAGATATAACCCTAAATCACATTGGCGGCGGATTTCTCTATACCAACAATGACACATTATCTATAGGCACTGTTTATCATTTTGATTCATTGCTAAAAAATCCGATTGAGCCATACCTTTTGATTGATGCGTTACTAAACAACCCTATGGTAAGTGAATTAATTAAAGACAAAGTCCCAATTACAAAAGAACTTGACAAGAATTTACCTCAAGAAGAACAGCTTAAAACACGTTTTGACGTTGCAAAATTAATTAAAGATTGGAATGATGTTAGAGGATACTATCTAACTTCTGCCTGTGAAGATCCTGATCAAGTCAAAACAAGATTGAATTCCATTGAAGAACAAATGACAGAAAAATTTGGCATAACTTTTGGAATTAATCATGTTGAAGCAGAATATGGTGCTAAATTAATTCCAGATGGTAAACGCTGTAGAATGGAAAAACCATTTTTCAAGAATATTTTATTTGTTGGAGATGCAGCAGGACGAGGAATTTTTATTGGTCCAAAAATAGAGGGATTAAATGTTGGAATTGATGATGGTGCACGAGCTGCCATCGCAGTGGCAAGAGCTATTGATAAGGATGATTTTTCTGAAAGTTATCTGGGTGAATACTACTCCCAATTAATCAATGAAAGTCCATACACAACTGATATGAAACAAATTGATAAAAACTAT
>CAZBBN010000157.1:0-3702 GCA_964490195.1 uncultured Nitrosopumilaceae archaeon | reverse complement strand
ATGTTAGATTCTGATAAATCCTTCTCAAAGTATCTTAAAAAATTACAAACAAAAAACATAGATCCATTTGATGCGGGAGATAAAATTACTAAATCTTTGTTAAAGTGATACTATGGTAGCAAAAAAATCAACAAAATCAAAAAGCCCTGAAAAGAAAATTTTTACAGATTCTTCTTTTCCAGTAAAACGAATTTATCAAAAATCTCCTAAAAAGAGACCTCTAGAAGTTGCAGGAAAATATCCTTTCACAAGGGGTATTCATCCTGAAATGTTCCGTGAAAGATTCTGGACTATGAGGCAGTATTCTGGCTTCGGTGATGCTAAACTTACAAATGAGCGATTCAAATTCATGCTTGAAAAAGGACAAACTGGCCTCAGTATGGCTTTTGATCTGCCTACTCAAATTGGTTATGATTCTGATTCTCCTCAAGCAGAAGGTGAAGTAGGAAAAGTTGGTGTATCCATTACATCCATTAAAGATATGATGACTGCATTTGATGGAATTCCACTTGGTAAAGTTAGTTCTTCCATGACAATTAATTCTACAGCATCAACATTACTTGCTTACTATATTGCAGTTGGAGAAGCCCAAGGATTCAAGAGTCATGAACTTCGTGGAACCACTCAAAATGATATTTTAAAAGAATACATTGCAAGAAATACTTATATCTATCCTCCACAACCATCAATGAGATTAATTGGTGACATGATTGGTTATTGTGCAGAAAAAGTCCCTTTTTGGTATCCAGTCTCTATTTCAGGATATCATATGAGGGAAGCTGGATGTACTGCAACACAAGAAGTTGCATTTACCCTGGCAAACGCCATTGCATACATTCAAACTTGTCTGGATAAGGGTTTGAAAATTGATGACTTTGCACCACGTCTTTCGTTTTTCTTTTGTTGTACCATTGAATTTTTTGAGGAAGTTGCAAAGTTTAGAGTTGCAAGAAAAGTTTATGCTAAAATTCTAAAAGAAATGTTCCATGCAAAAAATCCTCGTTCATTACAACTAAAATTCCACACTCAAACTAGTGGTGAATCATTAACTGCACAACAGCCTGATAACAACATAATTCGTGTTGCAATTCAAACAATGGCTGCTGTTGCAGGTGGTACTCAATCACTTCACACAAACTCTAGAGATGAGGCATTAGCCCTTCCTACTCAGGAATCTGCAAAAATTGCACTTAGAACACAACAAATTGTGGCACATGAAAGTGGAATAACAAAAACTGCAGATCCTTTGGCAGGTTCATACTATCTTGAAGAACTATGTGACCAAATTGAGGATGGCGTCTGGAAATATCTCAAAAAAATACAAAAAATGGGTGGCTCTGTTAAGGCAATCGAGAAAGGATTCTTCCAATCTGAAATCCGGGCCAATGCATATCGTTTGAAGAAAGAAATCGATGATGGTGAACGAGTTATTGTTGGCATGAACAAGTATTCTGAAGAAGAAAAACAGCCCGAATTACTTCGTATTGGCGGCGATGTTGAAATTCAACAGAAAAAGTCACTCAAAAAACTACGTGATTCTAGAGACAAAAACAAATGGGAAAAAGCACTTTCTGCAATGAAAAGTGCTGCAGAAACTGATGAAAATCTAATGCCTTACATAATTACTGCTGCCAAAGCATTTGCTACAACTGGTGAAATTAGTAATACCTTCAGAGAAGTGTTTGGTGAATATCGCCCCAAAGAAGTATTTTAGTTTAATTTCTTTGAAATAATTTTCAAGAGTGTGATGATTTTCTAATATTTACAGTAATCTAGACTACAAACTAAACTTTCCATTTACAATATGAAAATAGTGAATCTATTGAATAATTTTTTCATAACTGTTTTAAATAATTATCATAAACGTTTAGGGTGTTGTGATCAACTTGCATTTTATCAAAATGTTGTTTTTCAACAAAACTACATGTTCCAAAAACATCTTGTATTGAATACAAATACCTGGTGTAAAGATCAGAGTACTCTTGGAATATTTGTGGCATTTCTAATTCTAGTTTTTGTATGATTTCTAATGTATTATCTTTCATTACTCCACAAACAGTTTTTTTTGGATTCACACTATTTTTCTTAATCTTTGATGATTGACTTGAAATCTCGTTTACTGTTTGTTCTATATATCAAATACGCCAATCTTGGTAATAATCCTCGATTAACATAGTTAAACCACCTTTATATCCTCCTTTGATTAATTCTCTAAACGATATGAAAAACCCGTTTAGTAAAAAGAATAATTGTACTCAATGCGAAGCAAAATTTTCAAACCATGATGATTTAGTTAAGCATGTAAGACACGAACACCACAAAACAATCGTAAAATGTCAAAAATGTGGACAAGAATTCATTCATGAAAAAGATAGACTACATCATGCAAGAAAAGAACATGAAGAAGAATTGAGAGAAAGATCTCATAGAAATTCATATCCTGAAGAATCTGGAAATACTCAAGATAGAGTAACTCGACATACTAGTCATTTTGATGACAAATTATAAGATAACGTGAGAAAATGTGGAATTCATTCGAGGAAGATTAATTTACAAAGAAAGTCTTACAGACGATTTAGCTATTTTTCGATTTGAACCCATCGATAAATCAAAAATTGATGATTTTAACCCGGGACAATTTGTTAATTTAGGCTTAAAATTGGATGAAAAAGAAATCACTCATAGAGCATACTCTATTTCATCACCTCCAAATGAAAATAGATATTATGAATTTTACATAAAACACAAAGAACATCCTACTTTGGGAAAATTTACAACTGCTCTTTTTAAAATGGAAATAGATGATCTAGTTTTCTTACAATCGCCACGAGGTGCTTTTACAATAGAGAATAAAAAACCAGATGGAACTCCAGATACAAGACAAATGATACTTGTTTGTTCGGGTACGGGGCTTGCTCCATTTATGAGTTATATTCTTCATTTAAAAAACACTGGAAGTAGAAAAAAAATAACACTAGTACACGGTGTTAGTTTTGCTCAAGAACTTGGATATAGAGAAATTTTAGAAAAATTTTCTACAGAAAAAAATGATTTAGATTTTACATACATTCCTACTGTTAGTCGTCCAAATGAAAAATTATCTGAGGGGTGGAATGGGAATATCGGAAGAGCAGAAAGTATTCTTTCTGGGATTGAGAAACACGATTCCAAATTAGAAAAGATTCTGGGTAAATCTATCACCCCTGATGATTCAATTTTTTATCTTTGTGGATACAAAAATCTAATTGATTATGTTACTTCGATGCTATCTCCTTTAGGTTTTGTTGACAATAGACATAAAAGAAAAGATGGCTCATTTGACATAAAATACGAATTGTATGGTGTTTAGTTGAAAATTGAATCCGTTATTTCAGCTTAGCACAAGAAATTATGGGAAAGAACTCTCTATAGTAACACAGGCATTGTCTGATTTGGAAACCGAGTGTGATGTGAAAAATCGATTTGTAATTTAAAAACCTTTTAAAAAATTCGGTTGGACATTTTTTAACATTCAGATCAGCGAAGAATTACTAAATGTCATTGAAGATTCAGGCATGATGAAAGGTGCAATAGGACGTAAAATTAGAGAGTATATGACCAATTTTGTTGGACATTATCTAGAAAGCAAAGGCAGTTCTGTCAGAATAAAAAAAAATTGATTATTAAATGACAAATTAGAGATTGATTATTCCTAAATTGGCC
>CAZBBN010000156.1:0-3711 GCA_964490195.1 uncultured Nitrosopumilaceae archaeon | reverse complement strand
TTTCCTCTCTGCCTTTTGCATCAATTCTAAATAACGAAGGAAACATGTTTTCATCTTTACGCATGCCAATAAGTAATCTTATTGGATTAGAATATCTTGATTCTTCAATAATGCTCCTTATGGTTTTTTTACAATCACTCAAAAAATTTTCTGAAGTATATCCATTAGGCGATTCTATTTCTGGGCCTATTTTCTCTATTTCTTGTTCTTCCTCTGTAATCTATTGTTGATATTTTTAAAGTGCTTTTTGTAACCATACTGTTTTTTTAATTACTTTATCTCTAGTTATACCCGTTCTGATTAATTGTTCTACATTGGATATTTTATACTCACTAATTCTCTGTTCGACAATTTCTGGAATTTTTCTGTTGAACTCAAAATAAATCCGTAAATCATGCTGCAACTACAATGAAAAGGGTTTGTTTTAATGGAGTCAAAATTTTACTAGCATATTCAGGCTCATTTGATCTAGGATCAATAATTCTAGTGTCATAAACTAATGCAATCCCATCAACACAAGCAAGTCTTATGATTGACGTCATTCTTGTAGGTTTTTTCGTTAGGCGCCTATTAAACATGATCTTTTGAGGATGTTTTGTTTTTAAAATAACACCCGATGGTAAACAAGTAGAAGATCTGAGATCCGAACCACCCCGATTACCTAGAACCTTAAAAATAGAAAAAAAGATGAAATTTAGTATCTTGGCATAATGCTAAGTCTTGACTTTGCAGATACTGCAATTATTGAGATAATTGCTACTGCTAGAATCATGGCTGCAATTGTACCAAATTCTGGAACTACAAATGTACCGATTATTTCGATCTCTTCAGCTCCTGCTGGGAATGCTATGGTGAGGACTCTGTTCGTTGCTGATGTTGTTTCATCAAAGTCTACTTCTTCTCCATCAATTAAGACAAAGAAATCGTCATCTTCGCCATTCATCGTTGCATCCAACACAGATCTTGGGATTGTCAAGGTTATTGATCCATCATTTGTTGCATCAATAGATACAATGAGTGAATTTGCTTCTACATCAGGCATGATGCTAAGTAATTTTCCACCTGTGATCTCATATCCAATCAAATCTGTAGAACCTTCAACAGCGACTGTTTTCTCAGTTACATTAGAATCCACTTTGGATGGGATCATTGTGGATCCTCCAAATTCAAATGTTGCTTCAGCTGATCTATTTTCAGTTCCATATTGAACTGTAATTGTGTATGAGCCTTCTGCTTTCATTAATGCTCCGCCAGCAGTAATTTCGGTGCTGAATTTTTTATCAACACCAACTGTTACTTGAGCAATTGATACCAAGTTTCCATTAGGGGCCTTTACAATTACACTTACTGGAGTGCCAGAATACAGATCTCTTACTTCGCCTGTTACTAGAATTGTTTCACCTTCTGAATATGATGATTTGTCTGTAGTAACAACAATCGAGTTTTGTATTTGTCCAAATGCTGGTGCCATACCAATACCCACAATCAGAATTGCAGATAAAGTAAACACCGTTAGATGATCTTTCATCAATTTTAGGCGAAAAATTATGCTATTTAAGGTTGTGATAAAATTTATTGACTAAAAAGAAAAAAACACAATCTCTGACGAATTTCAGATTAGATATATATTAACCCGAGCGTGAGATTTTGACAGTTTGTGTGTATTATTTACCGTTACATTTAATGTTCTATGTGGAGGTTTTGTAGATGGCAACTAAAAAAAATCAAATTCTAGTTCCTGATCACATCTATGTCCCAAAACATGAGATCATTAAAAAACAAGAAGCTGAAGAAGTTTTGAAAAAATACAATTGTAAACCTACAGAATTACCTTTAATCTTTGTAAATGATCCTGCAATTTTAGGACTTGGCATAAAACCTGGTGATATGATTAAGATTACCAGAAAAAGTCCAACTGCTGGTGAGAGCCTCTATTACAGATATGTGGTGGAAGTATAATGGCAGATCCTTCTACAAAACGTTGGCCAGTAATTCAAGATATTTTAAAACGTGAAGGTATTGCACGTCAACATCTAAACTCATTTGATGAATTTCTAGAGAGAGGACTACAAAGTATCATAAATGAAGTTGGACAAATTGATATTGAAAACGCTGAATATCCTTACAAAATTCAATTAGGTAAAGTTAAACTTCAACAACCAAGAATGATGGAACTTGATGGTTCTATCACTCATATTACTCCTGCCGAAGCAAGATTGAGAAATGTTTCATACTCTGCTCCTGTCATGATGGAGGCAAGTGTTGTAGAGGATGGAAAAATTTTGGAATCCAGATTTGTTCATATTGGTGATGTACCAGTAATGGCAAAATCAAATGCGTGCATCTTGCATAATTTCTCCACTCAAAAATTAATTGAACATGGTGAGGATCCAAATGATCCTGGCGGTTACTTTATCATTAATGGTTCTGAAAGAGTTATTGTAGGATTAGAAGATCTTTCTTACAACAAAATTATTGTTGATAGAGAAACTGTTGGTGGAAACATTGTTTTCAAAGCTAAAGTATATTCATCAATAGTTGGCTATCGTGCAAAATTAGAGCTTGTAATGAAAAATGATGGTTTGATAGTAGCTAGAATTCCTGGTTCCCCCGTTGATATTCCGGTTGTCACATTAATGAGGGCCCTTGGATTAGAATCTGATAGAGAAATTGCTGCGGTGGTTTCATTGGTAGATGATCTTCAAGATGAATTAGAAGGCTCCTTTGAAAAAGCAGGTGATGTTCCAACATCCAAAGATGCTATTGTTTACATCAGTAAAAGAATCGCACCTGGAATGTTGGAGGAATTCCAAATTAAACGTGCTGAGACTTTGCTTGATTGGGGATTGTTACCTCATTTAGGTAAACATCCAGAAAACAGAAAAGAAAAAGCACAATTCTTAGGTGAAGCTGCTTGTAAATTATTAGAACTAAAACTTGGTTGGATTACTCCTGATGACAAGGATCATTATGGAAATAAAGTAATCAAATTTGCAGGACAAATGTTGGCAGATCTCTTTAGAACTGCGTTTAGAAATTTGGTTAGAGACATGAAATACCAATTAGAAAGATCCGGTCAAAAACGAGGAATAAATGCAGTAGCTGCTGCAATTCGTCCTGGAATTATTACTGATAAATTAAACAATGCAATAGCCACTGGAAACTGGGGACGAGGACGTGTTGGTGTCACTCAATTGCTTGATAGAACAAATTATCTTTCAACAATTAGTCATCTTAGAAGAATTCAATCTCCTCTTAGTAGAACCCAACCAAACTTTGAAGCAAGAGACTTGCATGCAACTCACTTTGGAAGAATTTGTCCAAGTGAAACTCCAGAAGGCTCAAACTGTGGGTTAGTAAAAAATCTGGCACTATCTGGAATTATTTCAGTAAATGTGCCATCTGAAGAAATTGTAGAAAAACTCTATGATCTTGGAACTGTACACTTTTTTGATGCAAAAGATGATTTGAAAAAAGACGGAACCCGAATTTTTGTTGATGGTCGTCTAATTGGATATTTCAAAGATGGTCAAGAACTGGCTGAATCTTTAAGAGACCTTAGAAGAAACTCAAAGATTCATCCTCATATTGGAATATCATTTCATAAATCTGACATTGAAGGTTCAACAAGAAGACTCTATGTAAATTGCAATGCAGGACGAGTTTTGCGACCATTAATAATTATCAAAGATAACAAATCATCACTAACCC
>CAZBBN010000155.1:2374-3760 GCA_964490195.1 uncultured Nitrosopumilaceae archaeon | reverse complement strand
ATTCGACTTTTTTCATAACTCATAGTAAGATTATGAAATAATTGTATGAATCAAGGTCCATGCCTAAATCAGTTACCGCAATCGATTTTTTACTCATTGGTGCTTGATTCATACCAATCAATTTACATATCGATATCTTTTCCACAGTGAGGACATTTTATTTTTTCAGATTCCAATTCGTATGATTCAGCAATTCTCTCATTCATTAAAATATTGCAAATATCCCAAGGAGTTACTGAAATATCCTTATAGACAACATATGGATGATCCATCTCATACATTTTTGAACAAATCTGATTGAGATTCAGATCTTCTTTGATTATAGTCACGTTATCTAACTCTATTTGTTTGACAGGAATGTCCAAAAAATTGTCAACATCAGGATTGAACTTTAATATTTTTGAGATTTCTTTGAGTATCAATCGGTCACTGATAAATTGATTCGAGTATTCCAGTAATAGCTTACGGGTATCATGCTCAAACATTGATTCAACAATCACTCTCAACGAGTCATCGGGTTGAAAAGTGATCATTTTCTTTTTTGGCATTGAAGAAATACAAGTGCTGGTTTTGCATTTTATTCCAATCTCTAACATTTTTCTTGCTGAAATTGGAGAATATCCTTGAAAAGAATTTTGAATGATTGCAAAAGCTCGTCTAGAGGCTTTCCATTTTTCCATCAAATCATTATATGTTATCTCTTTTTCTACAATAAGTAGATTCTTAGACATTATTTCTTGGACTTTGGTTGCATATTGAGAATCACGAGTAGGGTTTGCACGTATGTGATTTAATAGGTCATATCCCCCAACAAGCCCTATTGGATTATTAGCATCATCTCGAATTACAATTGAATCAACAGATGATTCAAGATATTGAACACACATTTCAGTGGCAATATACACTTCACGTTCTTTGTTAAGATACACACAAGGAGTGTCAGTTAAACTGTCAGGAAATATTTGCTCTAGCGTTAATTCAGAAACATCATATTTTGGAGGATATATCCAAGGCCTCACACCAATATAACTACACATTTTTGATATTTCAAGGATTTTTTGATTATTACTTTTGAGAATACTGTAATTTAGAAAAATAAAAAAATCATTGCTCTTTGAGAGCATTTAACGTATCCATTATAACTTTAATTTGTTCCATAAGAACTTGGTTTAAGTTATTAATCTGTTCTTGAAGATCTGAAATTTGTTGTTTTAGATCATTATTTTCTTGTTCTAGTATTTGGAGTTCATCCTGATCATTGGTTGTAGGAGATGTTGTCATTTCGGCTATTGTTGGCTCTGTGGTTGTTGATGTTGTTACTATATTATCTCCATCTTCATTGTCTTTCTCATCTTCATTGTCTTTCTCATCTTCATTGTCTTTCTC
>CAZBBN010000155.1:0-2274 GCA_964490195.1 uncultured Nitrosopumilaceae archaeon | reverse complement strand
ATTTGGATTATTTTTTGAGCAGTCTTTTCAATATCTACATTGGACTCAGTTGATACAAACAACACATGATCATTAAGATCAAAAGTAAATGTTATGACTTTTTTTCGTCTGGCTGCAATATAATCAACTGAACCCAAATCATAGTCAAATTCTTGTGTTGTTTTGATACCAAGAACGGTTTCAATGTACAACTTCCTCCTCTCTGATTCATCATGAAGTGGTACGATTCCATCTTTGAATCCACCAGCAACAAGATTTCCCATAGGATCTAAAAATCCTGCAAATCGAACTTCAGATTCTGCTAAAAGGATATTACATTTTTGATGATATAGTTGATACTCTTTGAGATTTACTGATTGAAACATGTCAACGTTGTTGTGTCTTTAGCATATAAAAATTAGATCTTAATTTTGTAGGATATGCAATAATTTGTAATTTAACTATAGATTATGAAATCCAGGCCATTTTTGTATAGTATTATAGAACAGATTCCACAGATTTGAATTATTTTTTTGGCCAGCCTTTTCTCAGTATAAATTGCATCAAAGATTCTTTTCCATAATCTATTCCATGTTCATCAAGAGTATGTTTTCCAAATTCTTCTACAACTTTTGAAACATCCCCCTCTACCTGAAAATCACATTCAAAACCATAATTTTTACAGACAAGCTTTACCATTGATATAATTTGGATTATCAGAAAATAAAGATTTAGCCAAATTGTTGCAATTCAGTGCAGTACACAAGTTATTTTCATAATTTCTAATCCTGAATAGATAATTTCATATAATTACCCATATGCTAGAGATTGTGCCTACTTGGAACTGTAATGATTGCGATATGCCAGTAACTGTAGCCCAGATAGAACACTCCATGTCATGTCCTCACTGTGGTAAAAGCATGTTTTATGTATCTGACTAAACATTAATTGGTTTCAAATTATTTCATAGTATTTTGGAATGACACTTTCCATATCTTGCTATAGGCTCGAAGTAACTTTAAGAATCAAAACAACACAACACCAAATTAAAAAATTCTATGAGATAAAAAAGAATATCTTTAACCATGTCTATATACAATAAATGGATAATACGGCACAAATTCTTGTAAAAATCTTAACTGACATTAAAAATTATTTACATGATATTGATAATCCAAAACTTTTTCAAGAATGTAAGAATTTAGTATCTCATCTAAACAAATATTCCATTAGTGCAATGATTGCATACAGACTGCGAAGAATATCCAAATTAGACAAATCACTGTTGTCTGGCAATAATTCTTATCTGAAAAGGGAAATTGATGAATTAATACATCTTTTAACTAATCTTGTTTCTTGGCATTGCAAAGTATGTGACAAAACAATAGAGACTGAGCATGAAAACCAGCTTGTATTGTGGGTAATGGCACATAAAATTAGCAGTGATCACAAGAAGAATATTAGAAAAGCAAAGAAATAATCCTAAATAATCGCTATAATAATTATGCCAAATAATCCTGAGGATTTTCAAATTTCTTGCTTTTCTTTATACTTTTAAAAATGCATCTGTCAGACCAGTGTTGTTAAATTTTGAGGTTCAAACTTTTTTTGATACCCTTTTGTTAAGAATATCTTTGTTCATAGTTTGTTGTAAAAACCTGTTGTAATTATTTGATATTTTTACGTAATGTTTGATTCACGACTCTTGAAAAGCTTACCTACTCTAAAGTTTCTTTGATTAATTTTGACCGTCTTTCACGTATCTTCTTCATTCCATCCTCATCAATTATTGTTGTTACCCTTTTTCCCGTTGATGAAATTAATCATTTCATTCTTTCAAACCACAGGTATTTTTTCATATTTGAAAATATGTGATCCATTAAATTATTTTGTGATACCTAAAACACATTTTAGGTATATGAAGAGAGTTTGTTGCCAAAAAACACCAAAAAATGATAGCAAAAAATATATCAAAAAAAGTATAACAGTAATATCAATCAAAGATGGCGCCAGAGAATAGTGGGTAGTAGTGCCTAAATTAACAGAAATAGCACAAAAAATCAATGTATTGCAAAGTATTGGACGTTCTTCTAGTTGCTATCACCACGCACACCTAGTTAGATGTACGAAGTATGATGAAATGGTATGTGGACTTGTAGGAAAAAATATTTGAACCTTTTTTCTGCTAGATGACAGGGAGCGTTAATCTGTTTTACTGAATCTTCCTTCCGACGCCATCTTATTCTTCTAATTTCTGAATAATTTTGGCAAAATTCCATGGACCACATTGAACAT
>CAZBBN010000154.1:0-3781 GCA_964490195.1 uncultured Nitrosopumilaceae archaeon | reverse complement strand
TGTTGAATGCGATGTTTCAAAAGTTGTAGAAGAATTTGGCAAACATAACTTTTCAGAACTTGGAATGAGTGCTATGAGATAAACTAAATCTCAGGTGTTTTTTCAACCTTTCTCATCTTTGATAAGCATGATATCGACTTTTAATGATTCAAAATCTTTTGGTATTTGTGCTTTTTAGAAATATTTTGGTTCCATATGATGGCTCAAAATACTCGCTTCATGCATTCAAGATTGCACTGGACATGGCACAAAGATATGATTCAAAGATTACTGTTCTCACCTGTCTTGCAAAACCCGAATACCGTGGTATCTGGTATTATGATTCACGTTATACCAAAGCAATACTGAAAAAAGAAGAAAAAGCAGCAAAAGAAAATATTTCAAAACTTGTAGAATCTGTAAAAAAGAAGACAGATATTCAAATAAATTTTAAGATAGTTCCAACCATATCAATAACAAATCAAATAATCTCTTTTGCAAAATCCTACAAAATAGATCTTGTTGTGATAGGTTCACATAGCAGAACTGGATTTAATAAAATACTTCTTGGTAGTGTTGCGCATGGCGTTAGTCAACAGGTTCACTGTCCGGTTATGATTGTAAAATAAGAGACATACTGTTTTAAATTATTTTTAATACGTGCCCATTCCCTCTGGAGGCATACCTTGTGGAGGTTCAGGTGATGCTGAGCGAGATACAGCAATAACATTATCGATTCTCAATATCATGTTTGCAGTTTCTGTAGCAGATTTTATGATTTGTTCTTTTACTTTAAGTGGTTCTACAATTCCAAGTTTTTCAAAATTTGTGATGGTTCCATTAATTACATCAACACCTGTGAAATGTTCACCTGCATTTTGCTTTGCTCTTAACTGAGTAATGGAATCTATAGAATTCATTCCTGCATTTCTGGCAAGTGCAAGTGGGATGGATTCTAAGGCATCTGCAAATTTTTCAACTGCTAGTTGCTCTCTGCCAGAAAGGGTTTTTGCCCAATCTCTTAGTTTTAGCGCCACATATGCTTCTGGAGCACCTCCACCGTAAACAATTTGTGGTTTCTCAATTACATCTTTGACCACCATCAATGCATCATGCATTGATCTGTCTGCTTCATCTATTACTCTTTGAGAGCCGCCTCGAATTAGGATGCTGATGGCTTTTGGATTTTTACATCCTTCAATAAACACCCAGTTATCTTCTTCAATTCTTTTTTCTTCAACATTTTGTGCAGAACCTAAATCAATATCATTCAAATCATTAACGCTCCCAACAATTCTCCCACCAGTTGATTTTGCCAATTTGGACATATCACTTTCTTTAATACGCCTTACTGCAAGAATTCCTGCTTTTCCCATATAGTGTTGAATTATATCGTCAATTCCCTTTTGACACAAAACAACATTGGCATTAGTAGATTTTATTTTGTCTACCATATCTTTGAGTAATTGACTTTCTTCTTCCATGAATGATTTTATTTGATTGGGACTTGAAATGTTTAATTTTGCCTCAAATTCAGTTTTTTTAATTTCGAGTGCTTCACTGATCAAAGCAATCCTTGCATTTTCAATCTTTCTTGGCATGCCACTATGAACAATTTCCTTATCTAGAATTATTCCGCTAACCAATTCACTATCTGAAATTGAACCTCCCGTCTTTTTTTCGATCTTTATGTTATCTAAATTTACTTTGAACGAATTATTTTTCTCTTCCATGACTGATAATACTGCATCTACTGCTAATTTTGCAAGATCAGTGGCTTCAAGTGACACTAATTTTGTCTGCATAGATGTGTGGCCAATTTTTTCGAGAATTTCTTTATTTTTTGGTTCAATTTTGATTGCAATATCTTTTAGAAATTCTATCGCTTGTAGGGATGCTTTTTTGTATCCATCTGCAATAATTACTGAATGAATGTCATCGTCAATTAACGATTCAGCTTTTTCAAGTAATGCTCCTGCCAAAATAACTGATGATGTAGTACCGTCTCCTACTTCGCTATCTGTAGCTTTTGCCACTTCTACCATCATTTTTGCTGCTGGATGCTGAACATCAATTTCTTTTAGAATGGTAGCACCATCATTTGTGATTGTTATATCTCCAATTGAATCTACTAGCATTTTGTCCATGCCGCGTGGACCCAGACTCGTTTGAATGATCTCTGCAATTAATTTTGCCGCATTGATGTTATTTCTTTGAGCATCTTTTCCTCGGGATTGTTTTGAGCCTTCCTTTAAAACTATGACTGGTACCCCTTCAGAAGTAGTTTGAATGTGGGACATGGTAGTTTGTCTTTGTTTTTAGTTAAAAACAGATTAGATTATTTTCAAATATGATAATTTTGTATTAGTTTAACTACAAAGATCATGATTTGAAAATATGAATCCTCAATCACAAAAAGAAATTGATGATATAATGTATGAAACAAATGAAAAAATTTCTGCCATTGTAAATGAAATTAGAGATCTTCGATTTTCCAAATTGGATGAAAATGAAAAACAAACAAGATGTGATAAACTAAGAGTAGAATTTGAACGAATCATGCTAGAAGAAGAGAAAAAAGTAGAAAAAGTGATGAAAGAATGCCAATGAATATTGATGAGGTTGACACAGATTATGAGACAGTTAAAATAGATCGAATTGGTATTGCCGATTCACTTACAGGGAAAGTAGTTCTAAAAGATAAAAAAAAATTGAATTTTTTATGCCTGATTTTTCATCTGAAGTTGCAAGGATTATTTCGATTAAAATTTCACATCTAAAATAAGAATAAAGACATTTTTCAGTATGTATCACCCTTTACGCCTAAAATCAAGAATTGCATCAGAAGATCTAAGATCAATATTGTTCATTTTGTGAATGTGACAGATTGTGACAAAATCAATTTAGAATTAAGAGGAGAAAACACACGACTCTAATTACTCATAAATAATTTAATAAAATCAAATGATGATCTTCAACAAAAATTATCATACTATGAAAATCCATTCCCCACATCTCAAAATTCCTTACAATGGAGAAAACAAAAAGCAGAAAAAAGACAAAACAAAGATCATGGAAAATCAAACCGTGGCGATATACAAAGACACAAAGGCGCAACACAAAAATTCATTCTACAAAATACAACACATCACAAACTATCCACATGCCCCAAATGTCATGGTACCAACATCACTTAAATGAATATCAAAAAAGAATCATGGTTGCAATTCCATCCCCACAACAATATGTGGTAACTAAGCATGTGTTACACAAATACAACTGCACATCTGCAAAGAGAATCAAAAGATGTGGCACATAAATCAAAATACTCATCAGCTGTAATTTTGTATGATAAATTCTCAAAGATTTTATCTAATGCCAGAATCTATTGTACATTAAATCACAAGAAAATACAATGAACCAAATATGCAAATTATCTGTCAGGACAAATTGATGATGTCATAGAACGGTACCTGGATGGTGATGATGTCATGATAAAATTTGGAAAGAAACTCAAAATCGCACAAAATAGTTTATTTACATTTGTGATATATTCAAGAATTCCATCAACTAACAACGATACTGAACTCTCCATTAGAAAATATGTGGTGAAGAGAAATGTGTGAGATCAGGCAAAAAGTAATGCAGGAATGAAAATGCTTTCAGTGTTTTTGTCATGCTTTGAGACGTGGAGAATCAGAGATCAAAATATGCTATCTGAGATAGCAAGGTGCATCTAGATGCTTAATTCATACAATAATTAATAATTAAATACATTAGAAAAGTCACAATTTTCAAATTT
>CAZBBN010000153.1:0-3794 GCA_964490195.1 uncultured Nitrosopumilaceae archaeon | reverse complement strand
AAATAAAATCAAAGATTAGTATGAATCAAGCACTTAGATGTACTTTGCCATCTCAAACAGCACATTCTGACCTCTAATCCTCACGTCTCAAAGCATGACAAAAACACTGAAAGCATTCTCATTCCAACATTACTTTTTGCCTGACATCGCACATTTCTCTGCTCATACATTTTCTAATGAAACCCTTAGTGTCATTGTTAGTTGATAGCATACCAGGATTATCACAAATGTAAACAAACTATTTTGTGCGATTTTGAGTTTATTGCCAAATGATACAATGACATTATCGCCATCTAGGTGCCGTTCTATGACATCATCAATTTGTCCTGACAGATAATTTGTATATTTAATTCGTTATATTTTTTATGTATTTGGCAAATTTCGGTATTTTAGTCATGCTGATTCAAATTCTTCACAGAGTTTTGTATTAGATAATGATTCAATTTCTTCTCTGAGAACTAGAATACAACTCTCATTGAGATCTATTTTTCCAAAAACTACCTGATAATGCAGTGTTGGATAATGAGATTCTTTGGTGGAAACCCCTCTTAGAAACTGAAGAATTCTTTACCATAAAATCCTATGAAGAATTTCTACTAATATGAGGCTAAGAAAAAGTTGTAATTTTTACAATGCCATTTTTTGAAATGATCTATTTTGAACTTAAATTCTGGAAAATGGAAAAATAATTGTCAATAAAAGTGATGTAAAGTTCGTCTTTTTAGATCTTCCAGAGAATGTCGTCTTTACCTTTTCGTTTATTGATTAAACGACCAACTACAAAAAATAAATCCGATAATCTATTAAGATATATTATGCAATTTGAATTAATTTCATCTCTTTCACTTAATTTGACAACTTGGGTTTCTGCCCTCCTCACAATTGTTCTTACATAGTGTAATTGTGCCCCTGCAATATCCCCTCCAGGTAAAATAAAATTGGTTAAAGGCGAAAGTTCGGATGCAAATTGATCAATTGACGATTCTAAATTTTGAATCATCTCCAATGAAATTCTATTTTTGACATCATTTAGATTGGGATTTGAAAGATCAGCCCCTACCAGAAATAACTCATTTTGGATTTTTGTTAAAAGATTTATGATGTCATCATCCAACGAATTTGTCAACACAATCCCTAATGCGGCATTTGCTTCATCCACTGTTCCATATGCAATAATTCTGGGATGGGATTTTGAAATTCTCAAATTTCCTTGAAGGCCTGTATTTCCATCATCCCCAGTCTTGGTATAAATTTTCAACAATATTTCATATCGGAATTTACTATTATGTTATTCGAAAAAATATGAAAATTCATTAGGAGAAAAAATCCACATCAAAATAATATGATATTGGATTTTTTAAAAACCGCTGCAAATCTCAAGAAAATTTCTAGACAAGGATGGGTTGATAAATTGTCCTTAAACCATCCAGAATCCGTTGCAGATCATTCATACTCTATGGCAATAATGAGTATGGTGATATCAGATATGGGGAATTATGATTCCGAAAAAATACTCAAAATGGTTTTGCTTCATGACTTGGCTGAAGCAAAAATTGGAGATTACACTCCAGAAAAAATAAACAAAGAGAAGAAGAAAGAATTAGAAAATAATGCATTTTATGAAATAATAGAAAATTTACCTGGGAATATTAAATCCCAATATTTACAAATATGGAAAGACTACCAACGTAATTTTTCTCCAGAATCCAAATTAGTGCACCAAATAGATAGATTAGAGATGGCACTTCAAGCAAAAATATACAAAAAAGAAGGACATCCACAAGATAAACTAGAGTCCTTTTTTGAATCTGCCAAAAAAGATATTGATGATCCTAAATTAAAAGAATTATTTACAAAGATTATCTACGACAATTAGTTAGAAAATGTCCGAGAATGATAAAGATGAATTAATTGATGCACAAAAACAAGTGATAGGGATTTTGTTTGAGGTAGTTAAAAGATTGCAAACAAATAACGATCTGGATGAAGAATATTTTCACATTATATCTGAAGAAAATAAAAATGAAACTCGTCTTAAAGAAATCATGAAAGAAAGAACCGAGAATGCAAAAATTGTTGGAAGATTATTAGAACAGTTAGAAATTTAGTTCCCACAACCACAGTCATCACCAGAAATAATTCTCAGATGTGCTGTTTGTTGATATTTATCCTGAACATAACTTGATAAATTAACAATTCTAATTCTAGATTCTCTAGTAGTCCAACTACCTTCATTTTCAAACCAAAATTCAATTTCATCAATATCGTATCTCTCATTATTTTCAACGAGATTTTGAAAAATGGATTTTATCTCTACAATGTCCGATTCGGATAATTTTGATTTATCCTCAACCATTGTGGTTATTTCATTTAATTTGATGATTACATTATTTGTCAAAGGCACGTATTGTGAAAAAATGCGATTCTATAATTATCTTTTGAAGAGAAATTGTTTTTATAACAACTCAATAATTTGAGAACATGCAATATTTTCAAGCTTTGAAACTAGGACAAAAAAGAGTTGCAGAAGCAAGAGAGTATCTGAACAAATTAACAGATGGACGTGCCATGCCTGCATTGGCCCTTGCAGACACTAAATCAAACGTATGGCAACCTGTAGGAGAAGAAAATCTGTATGCATTTGTAGATGAATCTGCAGGGTTTGTATTAACTGATAATAGTGGCTACATACTTGCATTAGTAGATAAAACAGGGTCTTCCAAAACAATTGTTCAGGGAGTAACACAACAACAAAAAGAAAATTTAGAAAAAGCATTCAAAGATGACAATATCTCAAAATTTGAGGGTAAAGTAATTTTACCCGTGTAATCATTATCCTTAAAGAAAAACGTAACCTTTAGTTATCATAATGTAGGGTGTATTAAAATGAGCAAATTTTCCCAAGAAATTGAAGTCAATGGTCATTTAATTGATTCTTCTATACTCACTAAGATCTTTGATAAAATTATGGACCTTCATGGAGAATTTCAAGTTGAAGAAATTAACATCGGTAAAAGAAAAAAAGATCAGTCACATGCAAGATTACTTGTCAAAGGTAAAAATCAGAAACACTTGCATGAGATTTTAGATTCAGTGTATAGAGAGGGAGCAGTTTCAAAAACACAGAAAGAAATCACTTTAAAAAAATCACCAAAAAACTATGTGATGCCAGATAATTTTTACAGTACAACAAACAATCACACACAAGTTTTCTATAAAAAAAGATGGATTCAAGTTGAAAACATGATGATGGATAAATGCATCGTCGTAAAACAAAACAGAGCATTTTGCGTTCCAGTAAGAGATGTGAAAAAGGGAGATCAAATCATTGTTGGAGAAGAAGGAATCAAAATAACGCCTCCTGAACGTCCAAGAGAAGGAGTAAATGTTTTTGAATTCATGGGAAGTTCAAGTTCTAGTGAAAGACCAACACAACATATTGCAAAACAAGTTGCAGATGATATCTATAACACTAAAAAGAATGGAGGCAAGATTGTCATTGTAGGCGGTCCTGCAATAGTACATACAGGTGCAGACGATGCAGTATCCGAATTAATTAGATCAGGCTATATTGACGGAGTATTAGCTGGAAATGCTCTTGCAGTTCATGATATAGAGTATGCAACATTGGGAACCTCTCTGGGTATGAATGTCCATAATGCTACTTTGGCATATCATGGTCATAGAAACCATATGGATACAATCAATGCTGTTTTCAAAGCTGGTTCTATTTCAAATATGGTAAAAACTAAGAAACTCAAAAAAGGAATAATGTATGAATGCATAAAAAATAA
>CAZBBN010000152.1:0-3796 GCA_964490195.1 uncultured Nitrosopumilaceae archaeon | reverse complement strand
GTTTGGTTTGTGTGACACCGTCGATTGTCTCACCGATGTACATCTCGTTTCCTCCAGCAAACTTGGTTTGTTTTAGCATCATTTGATCACCGTTAAGATCAGTCCAATATGCAGTAATTGTACCAGTATTTGCTACGGGATCCAAATCCACTTCAATCATCCCATCAGATAATTTTTTGTGTCCTGAACCATCATAACTGAATGCATCATGTCCACCTTTTGGAGTTATACCGTCAATGATGTAGGTATTTTTAGCAATAACATGAGTTACTGGTAAAAGACCTCCAGAAACGGACTGGGATGTTGAAACAGTTGTAGAACTCTTTTGTAATGTAGGAGTATAGCTTGTTTTACCCTGATTGGTATCCTCTACATATTGTGAATAACCACCAGGATATTCAGAACAAAGAGAACCACCACATACCACATGGTTGTTTGCAGAGCCATAGGAATTAGCACCTACTCTTCCAGGAGTAGAGTCACCCTGACTTTTAATGGCAAACACATGATCTACAGAACCAGACATCATTACAAATGCAATCATTGGTATGATTGCAAATAATGCCAGATAGTTTGTTCTTGTCATTAATGAATTGATCTAGAAAATACATAAAAGATTTTATCCAATTTAACAAATTATATAAACAATGTTTTCTCTAAAATTCATTATAATAAAAAAATATGACTAGTTCAAAAAACGGTCAATCATGGTTTTGAAAGATTCTTTTGTTGCAGTCCCTGATTTTTGTGAAACTATTTTCCCATCTTTGAAGATAGCAAGTGTTGGAATACTAGAGACATTATATTTTTGTGCAAGTTTTCCATTAGTATCAACGTTTATCTTGACAAAATCAACCTTTTCCCCATATTCTTGTGATAGCTCCTCTACAACAGGCGATACTGCTCTACATGGACCGCACCATTCTGCCCAAAAATCAGCAAAGATGATTTTGTGGGATTTGAGAACGTGGTCAAACTGTTGTGAAGATTTTATGTCATTCAATGGATTGCTCATACAGATATCAATTAAAACAGATATTTAGTAAATTTCCCAAATATACACAAGATGAATTAGAATAAAAATGGGAATTAAGTTAAATGTAATTTTACCAAATTATTTCTATGTTACGGATGAATCACAGTAATGACGAATTAGAGTATTTTTTTGGAAAGGTGGATAAAGAATTTCAACTTCTTGAAAACGTAATCAAAACCACATTAGAAAAAATATCTACTTTTGAAAAACCAATTCAAGTAGGTAAACAAGAATAGAATTTTGAGGAAATTGGGGGGGAGGTATTGAATGGATTTTACGATGTACTGGTTCATGTTACCTGTTTCAACACTAGTAGCTACTGGTGCAATGTTAGGAGGTATTGGAGGTGCTGCAATGTTCATGCCTATTTTCTTAATTATTTTTCCTTTGTTGGGTCCAGAATTTGCAATAGTAGGACCAGTTGCTGCTATTGGCGTAGCATTGCTTACTGAAGCATTTGGTTTCTCTTCAGGATTAATTGGGTATCTACGACGACATCTAATTGACTTTAAAGTTGCAAAGTCACTCATCATCATTGCTGTGCCATCAGCAATTGTAGGCTCTCTTCTTTCTCAGTATGCAGATCCTGATATATTAAAAATCATGTACGGTGTATTGATGTTAATTCTAACTTACATCATGTTAAAAAGACCATCAACTAAAGAAAAAGATCAGATTACAAAAGACACGCTAACAGGAAAGTTTGCACATATTGGTCATGAAAGAAACATCATAGATAATGAAGGTAATTCTTTCAAATACCATCTATGTCATCCTGGAAAAGGTAAAGCATTTACAGGAATTGGTGGTGTAATTACAGGATTGATGTCAGTAGGAATAGGCGAAATAGTTACGCCTCAATTAGTAAAATCATGTAAAATGCCAGTCTCAGTAGCAGCTGCTACATCGGTTTTTGTAATAATACTTACTGTTGCTGCAGCTTCTGGAACCCACATATACTCATTGATTTCTGAGGGCGGAGTAGAGGCAGTTCCTTGGCATTTAGTAATATACACCGCTCCAGGAGTAATAATTGGCGGACAAATTGGAAGCAGGTTACAGGGAAAGTTCTCAGCTGAAAAAATGGAAAAAGTGTTTGCAGGATTGTTTGGAGTAATTGGTGTTGCAATGATTTCAATAGTATTTTTATAAAAATCAAAAAAATAATTTCAGCTCAAGAAAAAGTTAAAGAAAATTGGGAAATTTGTTAAATTCTTAAATTGAAAATAACAGTTATTGACATTTAATTCAAAAGTAAAAATCACATCAAATGGAAAAATTCTCCATCTCAATAAATCTGACCATCAATCAATTGAATGCCCTATATGTAATCAAGAAATACAGCCATATTGGGAATCTCGATATAATGGAATAAGAGCCAAATGTGATGAATGTGGGGTCAACTGGGCAGAATCATGATTGGTTTTATTTAATTATCTGAACATCTTGCCAAAATGCAACACGGTTTTTAATCTTTTTTGCTAAAAACGATGGCTTTGGATAATACCATGCACAATTTTTATTTGGTTCACCATTCACATTCACAGAAAAATAATTGGCTTTACCTTTCCAAAGACATAGAGATGTAGACTTGCTTTGTTCAAAGTATTCTTTTTTTAATGAATCTATTGGAAAATAGACATTTCCTTCAAGGGTTACAACATCATCACTTTCAGCCAATACAACATCATTCCAAACTGCTTGCATAAGTTTAAAAATAAAATATTAAAATAAAAAATTTATCCCAAATCACATGTACACACTCAAAGTATTATGGGCTTATTTCAATTGGAATTCCAATATTAACAACAACAAACTTTGGAGTTTTAATTTTTAACATCCATTTTTTTGGTTTATGCAAAACAACAAGATAATTGGATTTTACTGCTATGTTGTATGTTTTTCCAGAATCGGCATCAATTCCAGATGGAACATCATTTGAAATTACATATGCTTTTGAATCATTGATTGTGGAGATTATTGAATAGAATGGTTCAACAATTTCACGATTTATGCCAATGCCAAATATTCCATCTAGTATTAATTCAGAATTTTGAATTTCAACTAAAACTCTCTCTAAATTTTTAGAACTAGAGATAATTTGGATTTTAGGGTTCTTTCTGACTAGTGATAGATGGAGTTTGTTTGGAATACTAAGTAAGTTTTTTGTGCCTAAAATGATTAATTTAAGAGAAATTCCATGAATAGCAAGATGACGGGATGCTGCAATAACTCCTCCACCATTATTTCCAGTTCCTGCAATGATCAGAGTTTTCTTGATTTTATCTTTCTTGATTTTTTTTAGAACTTGATTACAAATTTCTCGCCCTGCATTTTCCATCATCAATTCAATTGGCATCCCATATAGGACTGCCTTTTGATCAATCTTCTTCATTTGTTGGACTGACACATATTGTAATGACAAATTATTCAGATTACTTTTTTAAAATAAAATTAAAATTTAAAATTGACTTGCCCAACCAAGTTGGATTAATTTTTCAATAGATGTGGAATATACACACGCAGCTGAGCCATCTGAAATTTTCATTACAAGTTCAAAGTTTTGACGACATTGGACATCTCCAGCATCAACACCATGTTTCATTTGTGCTCGTGGAGACATCTTTGCTAATGATGCATCAGGGGAATTACTTTTTTTGTGATCAGGTTCTGTTAATTGGGCAGGCTTTACGGATGGGGCTAACACATCTAGATCATAAAACATCGTATGCTCAAATGTTTCAAATGGTGGTGGGAAAT
>CAZBBN010000151.1:0-3823 GCA_964490195.1 uncultured Nitrosopumilaceae archaeon | reverse complement strand
ATGGCAAAACAAAATGATGCTGTTCTTTACACTTCAGACCATGTACAACATCTAGTTGCGCAAGCTGAAGGTGTTGAAACTGTATTTCTTAAAACTAAAATTAAACATGAAAAGTTGGAATTTTTAAAATTTTTTGATGTTGAAACCATGAGTGTACATCTTAAAGAAAATCAATCCCCTTTAGCAAAAAAAGGAAAACCTGGCGCTTTTTTATTAACTCAAATCAGTGATGATATTCTTACCCCATCTTATTTGAAGATGATTTCATCACAAATATTTGATATCGCTAATGTATCTGATTCTAGTACTGTTGAAATTTCCAAAACAGGTGCATCAGTAATTCAACACAATGATTACCGAATTGCCATTACATACCCTCCATTTTCTGAATCTTATGAAATAACAATTGTTCATCCAATCATAAAACTATCTTTGGAGGATTATGAAATTTCTGATGAATTGATGGAACGCCTATCTGATAGAGCTGAGGGAATTGTGATTTCAGGTGCTCCTGGTTCTGGAAAAAGTACACTTGCATCCGGACTGGCAAATTTTTATAATAAAAAGGGGAAAATAGTTAAAACATTTGAATCTCCTCGGGATTTACAAGTAGATCCAAGCATTACACAATATGGAAAATTGGATGGGAGTTTTGATAATACTGCCGATATTTTACTTTTGGTCCGTCCTGATTATACTGTTTTTGATGAAGTAAGAAGACGGGAGGATTTTAGAACTTTTGCTGATTTACGATTAACCGGTGTTGGTATGGTTGGAGTTGTTCACGCAAATTCTCCATTAGATGCAATTCAACGCTTTATTGGGAAGATTGAATTAGGAATAATTCCAAACATCTTGGACACTGTGGTGTTTGTAAATGATGGAAGGATAGAAACAGTATATGATCTGGAATTGAAAGTAAAAGTACCTTCTGGTATGACTGAATCTGATCTTGCTAGACCTGTAATCGAGATAAGAAATTTTCAAGATAATGTTTTGGAACATGAAATATACACCTTTGGGGAAGAAAATGTGATTGTTCCTGTTGCAAAACGAGGTCGAAAAGTAGGAATTGAAAAACTAGCTGAAGATAAAATAAAAGATACCTTCAAGAGATATGACTCTAATGCACAAGTTGAAATTTTATCTGATAATAGAGTAAAAGTTCTCGTAAATGAGCAGTATGTCCCATCAATCATTGGTAGAGGTGGCTCAAACATTAATGAAATTGAAAAATTACTTCAGGTCCACATTGATGTTGTAGCAAAAAATTCTGAAAATCTATCATTGACATCAAATGATCTTCCTTTTACATTTTCAGAATCAAAAACTGCGTTGCTTCTAACTGTTAGCAGAGAATACACTTCAATGCATGCTGATATCTATATCAATGATAAATTTTTGACATCTGTAAGAATTGGTAAAAAGGGCCAAATAAAAATTCCAAAACGCTCAGATACTGCAAGAAATCTCATAACTGCCACATCTTCACAGAACGACATAAAATTATATCTCAAAGATTTTTAAAATTTTCAATTATCTTGGGATTTGCCTTTAGAAAAGTAATGAATTTTCTTAATTGTCTTATTGTTTTTGGATTGAGATGGTGCTCTATCCCTTCTGTGTCTTGATTTGCAGTGTCGTATCCTACTCCTAAAATTTCAAAGAACTCTAATAAAATTCCATGGTTTTGTCTTATTCCCTCAGCTATTTGTGTCCCTTTACTTGTTAGATTGATTCCGTGATACTTTTCATACTCTAAGAATCCCCCCTCATCTAATCTTTGAAGCATCTTAGTTACACTAGGTGCACTAACATTCATGTATCTTGAAATATCTAATGTGGTGGCATATCCCTTTAATTCCACAAGCTCTGCGATTATTTCTAAATAATCCTCCATTTTAGTACTTGAACGAGTCCTTTTTGTTTGGTGAGCTGCTTTAATTGAATCCAATCTCTTAGAATTTTTAGATTTCATGAGTTCTTTGTATCTAACTTGAATCTAGTATAATTGAGTGTCTTTTCCCAAATTTTGGTTACTCTTTGTTGACTTGGATGTGATGAGAGTTGATCTTTGAAAGTTAACTAATTTTTTATAAAACATATGTTGGAATGGTAGATCCCCTAAAGGAACGACTAGCAAATTTACAAAAAATCTCTGATTCAGCTAAACGCAGAGCCAATTTGTATACTGATATTGCCAAAATTGATAGCAAGCATGCCAATACCTCACTAGGTGCTCTTCAGAAAGCTCCTGCACCAGGTAAAAAACTTCAAAAAATTGGATTTTTGATGTTATGGATTCCAGAACCCACTGGTGTCACTTGCGCAGTTGGCGGTCCGATGATTGTTGCAGGTAGATATCTTGACAAGAAATACAATGGTTCTACTATTCATGATATAGGTCATGAAACAAAAAACACTCTTTCATCAATAAATGACTTTAAGAATTCCATTATGTAACACCTTTAGTTTTTAAAAGGACTGAAATAAACAAATTCATGACTACTAGATCCCAAGTATTGATTCCAATTTTTATCGCTGCTGTGATTATTGGTATTGTTGGTTTAATATCGATTCCAAGTGAAAGTAAGTTAGAATCTGTTGAATTTCCAAGAGGGACAATAAAGGTTGATGATATTCCTTTACAAGTGCAGATTGCAGACACTGAGCCAAGACGTGTTCGCGGATTGATGTTTCAAGATGAATTACCCTATGATCAAGGAATGATATTTGTGTTTGAACAATCTGGTCTTTACTCTTTATGGATGCTTAACATGCAGTTCTCTCTTGATATGATTTGGTTTGATGAAGACGGTAAAGTTGTACACATTGAAAAAAATATTCCTCCATGTAAAAGTCCATTAGAAATAACAACTTGTCAAAGTATAGTGCCTGATAGTGAAGCAGTATATATTCTTGAAGTTACATCTGGGTTTGTTGATAAAAATAACATCACAAAAAATTCTGTGTTGGAAATAATTTCTATTTGATTTTAAAAAATCTTTATGTGGGATTCTAAGATGATTCTAATGAACAAAATAATTTTAATTTCAATTTTAATTGGATTTGTAACCGTTGGCGCTGTTTCATTTATTTTAATTTCTGAAAACTCCCTAGAATCACAAGTTACAAATCCTGCTTATGAAATTGATTTTACATTTTATGATGTGGAAAAAATTAAAAAGTCTCTTTCAGAGCAAAATATTTTTATGTCTACCCCTGTTGCAATCACTGATAATACCAGAGATCAATATTGTGCCTACTTTGATTCATCAAATGCTCTGAGAACTGTAGACTATTGTACTACTACCGCACTCTTAAACTCTGATGGAAAAACTATTGGCAATCTAAACCTGGGTGGAACAACTGATGATCCTATGATGGCACTTGCAATTATAGATGCATCGCCATTTTTGAATTCAAAAAAAGACGAGGTTAGCATTGTTTTTCAGACTATGATTGAAACATTGGTTTGTGATTGTTGGAATATGCGTCAACCTGGAGGATTTGAATCCATCCAAGATTGGCTTGACACTGCTGCAGAAAAATATGCTGTTTCCTCACAAACTACACTAAAATCCGAAATTACAGGCTTGGATAATAAGAGATTGATTTTAGAGATTACCTCAACTGATGATTCTTATCTGTGGACGCTAATTGTTCTCAAGTAGTCTGATTATATACTGCAAAATTCTTTGATTGACGATTACAATGATTGAACAATTATGGCTGATTCTTTTAGGATTTGCAGCTGGAATTTTAGGTTCAATGATTGGTCTTGGTGGGGGAGTTGTTGTCGTTCCTGTATTGACGTTTCTTG
>CAZBBN010000150.1:0-3836 GCA_964490195.1 uncultured Nitrosopumilaceae archaeon | reverse complement strand
TTAACATATGTGTCAGAAAGCGCATACCAAGGATCACTAGATTTTGTTGATTTTATTGCAAAGATCTTTTCAAAGAATTTGCGTTCAATGGCATCAGCACCTTTTCCAAAAAATTCCCGCAACACAGAATCAAGTGTATTGAATTCTTCTACAGATTGAATAAAAGAAACTCCAAATTTTTCAAATAGTCGACCTTCAATTTTTTTGACTGTTTTAGATCCAAGATCGTTCTTAATTATGTCAGTGAGTGATTTTGCAAACAGATGATCAGTGCCTACCATTAAAATTATGATAGTATTACTAGAATATTAGTATTTGTTGAAATTTTTATCATATGTTGATTCCAAATTTGGGATTTGGCCAGATTTCTTAGGCGTAAAATTGACATCAAAAATAATACCCCTCAAGATCAACTGGGAAACGATGAGGAAATGGTGCACAGCATTCAATAAATTTATCAATATAATTAACCAATGATTTTTCGGTAATGGATACCCCCGAGACAGTGCCAGAAAAAATTTCGAATCCCATAAATCCAACAATTATCGTTGGAATTTTGTTCTTAGGCGTAGGAATTTTCATAGTCATGAATCTTGTTTCAGAAGAGGATGCAGACACCATTGCGTCAATATTCTCAGTAGCACTTGCAGGATTTGTTGCAATATTAGCATTCATTGTATCAAAGCAAAATGAAACAGGAATATTAGCAAAATCATATTTTTCTCTTGGGTTAGGATTTACATCATATGTCATAGCAGAATTGCTATATTATTCATTGGTGAATGTCGGTATTGAAGCATATCCTTCAATTGCAGATGTCTTCTTTTTTGCAGTATATCCATTTATTTTAATTCATATATTGCTCAACATAAGATTTTTTAATTCAGGATTTTCAAAATTTCAAAAAACATATGTTCTTGTAATTCCAATTATTGCTTTGGCAATTTATATAATGATGTCAGCAAATGTTCCAGATGTAGAGTTAGGCTTTGACTTTTACTATGGAGTGATTTTTGTAATTGGTGCATCATTGACGTTTTCTCTATCCATTGTAGGTGCAGTGATTTTTAAAGAAGGGGCTTTAGGGGTAGTGTGGTTTTTGCTGGTAATAGGATTAATGATTAATGCAGCTGGTGATGTTTGGTATTATCACTTGGAGATTTTTGGTGAGTATTACGATGCGCATCCTGTAACCGTAGTGTGGTTTGTCGCAAATTTATTCATAATTTATGCATTGGTTAAGCATCTAAAAATTATTTAAATTGAAACCCATTCGGATTTTGCATTAAATTCTGATTTGTATCTCTTCATTCGTTTGAGAACAAGTTGGGCTGTATTTCTAACACTTTCATTTTCATCATGCAGTGATCTTTCAACAGCATCTATTTGATCAGTTGCTCTAATGATCATTAGACATTCTGTCGCCTCATGTCTTACAAGTGGACTAACATCATAATTAGCTGCATGTGTAAGTTCGGGAATTATTCTAATCATATTTCTAGCAGCAATCTGATAGCATACTTCGTGCCTTACTACATCATTAGGATCATTTTTTAAAACCCATGCAAACAAATCAGTCATTTTTTCAAACAGAGGACCTTTCAAATCAACTTCAACAGGGATTTCGCCAGCAAGCCAAACAGCATCCCAACGCTCAGATTCATCATCAGATGTTTTAAAAATTTCTTCTAATTTTGTGATTCGTTCTTCTAATGGAAGACTATGAATAAATTTATCAAATTCAACAGGAGTATTCACAGTATTCATCCAGTATTAACATAATATATCACTACTATTTCAGCATTTACAAAAACATACAACTACTACAAGGTCAATACCATAATTGGGATCATGGGTAAAACATATTATGAGTTGGAATGACAGGAATCAGATCTATCAACGATTTAAAGAATTAGAAATTAGAAAAATTAGTATATTTTCAAAGCTACAAAGCAAAACTGCAGGTATAGGGTTTTTGTTTGCAATAATGGCAGCTGCGTTTTCAGCATTGCCAAATGTAATTCCAAAAGCATTGATGGAGGAACATGCAACAAATGCATCTATTGTTCCCAACCCGATGATGTTAGTATTTGTAATCTATGTTGTCAATAGTGTATTATTTTCACCATTTCACAAATCAGATAGAAAATCTGAAAACACGAAAACTGGAAGAACCACGCTGTTTTTATTAATTTTACTTGGAATTGCTGAATCAGCTGGAACATTAAGTTATACAATAGGATTACAAGAAACAACTGCAACAAATGCATCAATTCTAGTAAACTCTGAAACAATCTTTGCAATTTTGTTAGGAATTATGATTTTCAAAGAAAAATTAAGTAGACAGGAAATGTTGCCATTTGTTTTGATCGTCATAGGTTCTATTCTTATTCCAGTTGGAGTTGATATGCAACATAATGATTGGGAGTTATCAAATTTTATGGCGGGGGATTTGTTCATTGTAATGTCAGGATTTTTTTATTGTCTTGACACATTTATTGCAAAAAAACTCAGTGACTCCATTAAGACAAGACACATAGTACACATTATGTCTTGTACTGGTGCAGTAATGGCATTAACATTGATGCTATTATTTGAAATTCCTTTTGATATTACTCTAGAACAGATATCGATAATGTCGTTTGTTGGTTATTTGGGTATTGGAGTAACCATGATGTTTTTTGTGATAGCATTACGAATTATTGGCGCCGTAAGGACGGTGTTAATCTATGCAACTACTACAATATTCAGCATAGTATATTCAACTTTAATCCTATCAGAAAACATAACAATTTTGAATATTGCATCAGCAGGTTGCGTTTTGGTAGGGTTGTTTGTTTTGAGGAACAGAATTAGTGCAGATTAAAATTAGATTTTTTCTGAAAGTATTTTAAAAAAATATTCTATTTTATCAGCCACACTGAAAAATTTAGGCAGAAAAGATTATTCGGATAATGATTGCATGTGTGATTTTGATACTTTTGCTATCTTCTTATTTATTGCAATAATATCATTTTTTGATAAAATCTGTTTTTGGTTTTTAACTATTTTACATTCTTTAGTTATCGGTAAATCTTTGATATTAGAATATTGTTCAAATGATAATAGTGCTACTTCAGATTTTTTATCATCAACAAATCTAAATTTAACAAGCAATGAAGGAGATTTGTCATCATTCATCATATATTCATAGAAAAATGAGATAATAAAAAAATCATATCCTTAGATGGTTAAAAATCCAGAGCAAGATGAAATAGGGGTTAGATTATAGATTGTGCAAACAATTAAGAAATAGAAGAAAGAGAAGGTCGCATGGCAGTCAAGATAAAATGCTCACATATCCTAGTAGCAAAACAAAATGAATCGCTTGCAATTTTGGAGAGAATCAAGAATGGAGAAAAATTTGGAAAGTTGGCAAAAGAATTATCAATTGATTCAGGAAGTGCAAAAAAAGATGGAAGTTTAGGCTATTTTACAAAAGGTATGATGGTAAAACCATTTGAGGAAGTAGCATTCAAATTACAAATTGGAGAGATTTCAGAGCCAATCAAAACGGAATTTGGATATCACATTATCAAAAGATTTGAGTGATTTTCATCACACAGATTTTGATTTGATTACTCTATCAACGTCATCATCAATTTTCTGACTAATTTTCTCAAAATCTGCTCGAATTTGAGCATGTAATTTTTCTTTTTGAAGTAGTTCTATCATTTCTTTTGATTGTGTTTTATTTGTGCCCAGTGAACTTACCAATGACTAAAGTCAATTGGCGTCTTCTTGCTTCATCGAGCCTCAAAGTTGCTTTCGCAGACATTTGTGGTTGTGGCTCTCCC
>CAZBBN010000149.1:0-3843 GCA_964490195.1 uncultured Nitrosopumilaceae archaeon | reverse complement strand
TGCGTGTAAGAAAATCAATGACATATGGTACCGCAGGAACTGTGGGAACCATCAAAAACAAACGCCTGAATCTGAAAAGTGAGACCCCGACACAGGGTTAGGAGAGCCACAACCACAAACGTCTGCGAAAGCAACTTTGAGGCTCGATGAAGCAGGAAGAAGCCAATTGACTTTAGTCATTGGTAAGTTCACCAGCGTGGATAATGCACCATTAAAGACCTCAAAAAAAGAGATATGGTCATCTGGTGGAAATGGGAAAAATAATATCCCTAGTAGATTTTGTGAATGCTTCAAATTAATTGGAAATATTATTTACACCATCTGAAATTTAAGAATAAAAGATGCTCTTAACTGCATCATTTAGTAGTTTTGAATCCAAATTCCTTAATTTTTCTGCAAGATGTGCAACTCCATCTGGAGTCATACTTCGATCTAATGTAAGATATACTGTAATCATTGGCAAATATAATATCAATTGCTGCATTTTCTCCCTAATTATGTGAACATGTTCTGTCATACCATACATGTCATTGAAATGTTCGCGTCTACCTCTACGCAAACCCACTTGATAGTAAAACATTATCCTATCCTCATCGGGTTCATTTGGAATAGAAGAAGCTGATGATTGATCTGTCAACAAGTGACCTTCCAAGTCAATTAATCCTAGATGTTGAATTAAAGGATCTACTTTGAAGATTTGACTCGCAAGTTTTTGAATTTTTTCATTGACCAATGTGAAAAAGGTTTTTTGATTAAAAATAAATCTATCGTATAATGAGATACAAATCATATGTGAAAACATTAAAACAATTTTCTAAATACTGTCATTATGATGTTAAGGCTTGAATCTGAAAGTGAAATAGGACAAGACTTGATAAATTGATTTTAGGCAGTGTTACAAATACCGTATTCTGAGATCAAAATCTTTTTTTCATTATGGATGAAACAAAGGAATCTTTGAAAAGATCTTTTGAATCCTGGAAAAAATATGATGCATTATCCTACAAGATTGGAAATGGAAAATATGCAATTGTTGCATGTGACAAAATCAAGAGAACTACATTTTGATCCAGTAAACAAGGCGCATCTTTACAAAATATGACATGTAATTCCCAGTATATTGTTACAATAATGCAGTTGGATTGCGATGATGGAAGAAATTCTTCACATGACTCCGTCTAAATAGGAGAGACGGTAAAAAAATGGCTTAGATGATGTAACACTACATCTTGATAATTTTGATGAAATATTCCAAAAGCAGAATGTGTGCAATTTTACTATGTTATCAAAGTCTTCATGAACATAATCTGGGAATTGTTTGATGTATATTTGATAAGTTTTCTTTGTGGTCTCTTCCCTAATTGCTTCAAAGAATTTTTGGTGAGCAGTAACCATGAAGATACTATGCCTTGAATGTAGTTAAAGGGTGTAATTCAACTGATTTACAGTTATTAAAGGGGATTTTTTTTATGACTGATATGCCTAGTCATCAAGACAAAACATGGATCAGACTTTGGAAAGAGAACGCTCCTGAATTACGTGAACGTATAGTCGGATGGCGTAAGCAAAATGCTATCACTAGAATTGACAAGCCTAGTAGACTAGAAAGGGCTAGAAGATTAGGCTACAAAGCAAAGCAAGGAATAATTGTTGTTAGAATGAGAGTTGGTACTGGTGGTATGAGAAAACAAAGACCTACTGGTGGTAGAAGACCCAAACATCTTGGTGTCACAAGAATCAAGGCAGATGACGGTATGCAAACTGTTGCAAATAGAAGAGTTCTTGAAAGATATCCAAACATGAAACTTTTAGGATCTTATTTTATCTACAAAGACGGGAAACATTACTGGTTTGAAGTCCTCTTGGCCGATCCACAACATCCACGAATTGCACAAGATAAAGAATTAAACAGGCGAATTCCTCAAACTGCATAAGTTGAAGATATTATTTTTAGTATCCCTAGTTTTACTTTTTGTCCTTACTCCTGTATACGGTCAGCTGTTGTCTGATGCTACAGGATTAGTAAATAGACTAGATGTTAAAACAGGGGGATATTCTTTTGAAATTGAAACTACTTCAAATTTCAATATACATGATTTTGATTTTGACAAGGATGAAAAAAGACTATCTCTTTTCATAAATAGTGGATTGGAAAATAATTTGGGTGAGATACTTATGCCTCAAACTCTGTTGGGGGGAAATTTCACATTTTATCTAAATGATCAACAATATTTTCCAAAAATTAATTCTAATGAAAAAATTTCTTTCATCACATTGAATTTTACAGGCTCTGGTGAAAATAAATTGGAAATTTTTGGAACTACTTACCTTGAAGGTTTAACCTCCAATGATGAAATTAATCAAAAAGAATCATCTTCATTAGAAAAAGAAGAAACGTTATCTGATTCTCTTGGGTGGATGGCGGTGCTTGGTATTTTATCTGTTGCAACAGTGATTGTTACCTTTCAAATAAAAAAACGAAAATAACTCCCCCCTTCTTGTTATTTTCTCATTGTAACTCTATTCTAATACAAAAACTCTAATAATTTGAGATGTGGCATATAATGAATGGATTATGAAAAATTTTGCTCAGAAATTTTAGATTCAGATCCTAAAATTCGATTTGCTACGGTATATGATGAATGGGCAGTTCGTATTGCAGGTGGAATGCGAAAAGGGCTAGAAAATTTTCTTTCAGAACATGCTGAAAATGAATTAGTTAATCTTTCAATTATTGATTGGAAAGCACGCAAAGATATGTCAAAATGGTTAGGTATGACAAAATATACTTTGAGCGAATATGATAAAATCAAAAGATTTTCATTTTATCTTGGAGATGAGCATTTACTTCTTGTAAGTGCCAAAAAAGATTCAGATACTAATGTAATAGTTGATAAAGTAATCAAACTCTATTATCAAAATCAATCTGATTGATTTTCTATGGATAATCCAAAGATTGCTCTAATTGGAGGATTTGTATTGGTGGTTGCTTTATCCATAGCCCTTGTTTTGATACGATGATTTAATCTTCAGCAAGTAATTTTTGAATGATTGATTCAATATGGCCTGTTTGACCAAATGATACGTCCCTTAGAATTCCTTTTCTGTCTACTATGATTGTTGAAGGAGTTCCCTGTAATGCGAATTTTTCAAATGTTTCAGCAGAGTATTCCTTTGATTTCATATAGTCTTTGACTCTTTGAATAATCTGGTTTTTGTATTCGTCTGGCTGTGAATCAAAATCCGGAATTTGCGGATAAATGAATTGCATAATTTTCTCTTGGCTGATTTCACCTAGAGTCCTTGTTAAATTATCCATACCTAGAGGAAATGGAATTTTGTATGCTAACTTGTTTCCATCTTTTAATTGTCCGTACATTGAGAGTGCATTCTTTGTTTCTCCAATCACTTCACCAGTTTCTGCAAGCATCTTCAAATTATCCAATGTATTTTTATCAAAATCTTCAAATGCTGTTGCAAGTCCTATGACTCTAACTCCATCATCTTTGAATTTGTTGTAAATGCTAATTGCTTCTGGAAGTGCATGCATAAAACATCCTGGACAATTAACTTGAAATACCTCCAAAATTACTATGTGATCTTTTTCTTGGTCAAAATTTGTTGGTGCTCCTTGTACCCATTCTGATACTCCAAAATTGGGTACTTTTTGGCCTATCACTGCGCTCATAATATAATCTTGAATTTTTTCCATTAAATACTAACTGCTGAATGTATTTTCTTTATACTGAATTTTTACCTTAAATCATTCTTAGATGAATTGAAAAAATACCATTCATAATTAAAAATCGATATTTTTTGATTGTTAAAATAAACAAACAATTC
>CAZBBN010000148.1:0-3869 GCA_964490195.1 uncultured Nitrosopumilaceae archaeon | reverse complement strand
AAGATAGTATTTGCCCACGATGATTCTCTAATTCCTACAAAATTTACAATTGATAGAATAACTAACAAACCCATAGCTGAAATAATTATTGGAATATCTACAAATTCAGCAAAATACCCACCAAATCCTAATGCCACTGTTGCAGCAGTAACAATGGATGTGATTGCTGTTAACCATCCTATTAGGAATGCAAAAAAATTATTTTTGAAAGCATTTTTAATGAAAACATATTCTGCAGCAGCTTTAGGAAATATTGATGATAATTCAGCATAACTAAATCCTGCAAATAATGCAACAATTGATCCTAAAACAAATGCAATCCATACAGAATCTCCAGCAATACCTACAGCTTCTCCAATTAAGACATAGATACCCGCACCTAAAATCAGACCTACTCCATACATAGTAAGATGAAAAAGTCCCATGTTACGCTTTAATTCAGACATTTTTTGTAATCCTAAGAAACCAGAAAATTTAATCCATATCCTACTATGTATGCAACAGTTGCTGCAATACTACCAATGATTAATGTAATAATTCCTGAACGTATCATTGATTTTTTAACAATTTTTCCTTTAATCATTCCTACTAGAAAAAATGCAACAAGAACAAATATTGTAGAATAAGTGAAAGCTTCTGAATTTGGCTTAATTTCAATCATCATAAAAATCATGAATGGCATTAATGGAATTAGTCCAATTAAATTAAAACCAACAAAAGTACTCACAGAACTATCAAGTGGATTCTTTTCATCCTCGATTAATCCTAACTCTTCTTTCATCATTGTATCTATCCAAACTTTTTTTCTAGATGTGATTATTCGTACAATATCCTCTAATAATTCATCCTTGAATCCCTTTTCTCTGTAAATCTCCCTGATCTCATCTCTTTCTTGTTCTTCTAGATTATCAATCTCCCATTCTTCTTGTCTTCTCTTCATTTGAACAAATTCATTTCGTGCTTTTGATGCTTGATAATTTGCAGTGGCCATCGAAAATCCATCTGCAAACAGATTTGCAAATCCTAGAATCAAAACAATTCCTGGAGATAATGATGCTCCAACTACTCCTGCAACTACAGCAAAAGTTGTTACTGCACCATCAATTGAACCATAAATAAAATCATCAAAATACCATTTCATACTGATGCAAGAGCTCTTGTCACATCAGTTTTACTAAAAATTCCTGAAATACCATCATTTCCATCAAGAACAACTAAACCACTAACATTATTTTCCATGAGAATTTCACAAGCAATTGCTAAATCTTCATTGAATTTCACAGTGATTAATCCTTTTGTCATTACATCTCTTGCCAATGAAATATTTCCAAATCCCTCTTCGGAAAGAAATCCTCTTCTTATGTTCTCTGAAAGATTAAAACCAGAATAATCTTCTTCACTTCCAAGTTCTATTGAAATTCTAAATAAATCTCTAAATGAAATGATTCCAACCGGTTCTTCATTTTGATTTTTCACAATAATTCTTGAGATCTTTTTTTCTAACATTTTTCTTACAACTTTATACAACGGTGCAGCAGTATGAGTAAATTCATAATCATGAGTCATAAAATCTACTACTTTCTTTTTATCTGAAAAATTTTCAGCAACAGATCTTACAAGATCACTTTTTGTAATAATTCCATTGACCTCTCCATTTTTTCCAATTGCCAATGAGCTAATTCCTTTCTCAACCATAATTTTTGCTGAATCTTTAAGATTAATCTCCTGATCTACAAACTCAATTGGTTTCATAATTTTAGTAATAGGAATATCGTCTAATCCCTGTTTTGTAGTTTCTGAAAATAAAAACAATCCGATATCTTTTTCAGTAATTATTCCTACATGTTTTCCGTTATCTACAACAATTAGCCTACTAATTTTTGTATTCAATAGCATTCTAATTGCATCTGAAATTGTTGAATTTTTCAGAATTGAAATTGGCTTATTTGCTATTTCTGCTATCGACAATTCTTTTTTTGATAGGTTTTTTGTATAAAAACTAAAGTATAATTTTCAATCATGATTATCTTTTATAATTTCAACATTGAAAATAACAACTCATTTTATATTGGAAGGTTATGAACTGCAAACATGGCTAAATTTAATAAAATTCTGGTACCTCTTGATGGTTCTGCAAACTCCATTAGAGGACTAGATAGAGCAATTGAAATTGCAAAAGATGGAAATGCCGAAATCACTGGGTTTTATGTATTTCATTTACCAATAACAGCAGGAATAAAATATACACAAAAAATGAAAGATGAAGCACAGAAAAAAGCTGTCAAAGCAATTGGTCCTGCAATGAACAAAGCTCAAAAGGCTGGTGCCACATTCAAATACAAAACTAGTGGTGGTCATACTGGATCTGAAATTGTTAAATTTGCACAAAAAGGAAAATTTGACATGATTGTTATCGGTGCAAGAGGCGTAGGTGGTGCTAAGGAAGCATTCCTTGGAAGTACCTCAAATTATGTCATGCATAAAACAAAGGTTCCTGTTTTAGTAGTAAAATAGTTCATTTTGAACTTTTTTATCTCATTGATATTCTGTATTAATAACCTACAAGTATAAGGAATATGAAAAATTAATTTTGATGGTGTAAAATTTGGTTGAAAGCAATTATGATATTTTAGAAATAGTAGAAGGCTCAACAGAGAAGGAAATTAGAGATGCATTTAGACGATTAGCTCTTCAATTTCATTCAGATCGTGGGGGGGAAAACGATCAATTTATCAGAATAAAACAGGCATATGAAGATCTCAAAATTGGCAAAAAATATCCTGATACAGATATTGAAAAAATAAAAAATTCAAGAGTATATTCTGGTGATTCTGAAACTGATATTAGAAGGAAGAATCAGATCCTAGGTCAAGAATTATCAAAAGAAATGAAAAGTGCTGAAGAATGGGCAGCAGCTTTGAACAGATCAAACATGACTGGAACAAGACTATTTGGATCAAAAACTCTTGGAGAAATTGAACTAGAACGAAAAGCAAATGGCGCTCTATCAATCAAAGGAAATTTCATGGCTGGAAGTCTAACTTATGATGGTCCAATAATTATGCAAGGAAGCATTACAAGTCCATCATGGACACAGGAATTTAAAACAAACATACATCTTACTTCAGGAGATTTCAAATTTGTAGATCCTATAGAAAATAAATACAGAATTGACAATGGCGCTACAATCATTGTAGATAATGGAAATATTGTAGTTGGAAATGTTTTTGGTAGAAAATTCAGAGTAGAAGATTCTGAAGGAAAAGTTGGGATATTTCAAATCCAAGAGCATAGAACACACATTTCAGCTCCTAAGGGAAAAATTGTCGCTGAAAATCTTGTAAATACTGTGTCTGCTGATGCAGATACAATAATTGTTCTTAATGTAGAAGATGATGTAGTAATATCTGCACGTGAAATTTTATTCTATGGGGGAAAATTCACATATGATTCTAGAATTGAGTTAAAAAAAGGTGGTTTTATTCGATTTTTTGAAAACTTTTCAATTCAAGGACTAAGTGGAGATGCAATAATCAAACTTGAAAATGGCAAAGAAATTAGATTATTTGATCTAAAAACCAAAAAAATTAGAGATTTAGCTGATGAATTTGTGAGTAACAAAGAAAATTATGGAAAAGATGATACAATGGTTGGACATGGTTTCACAATTACTTATGACATGTTAGATAATCTTTCAAAAAAACCATCAAAAAAACAAAAAAGTAGTTGGGCATCTAAATTTGGTTTTTCAAAAAATTAACGTATGAATCGACCACGACACAGGATTGGAAAAGCCACAACCACAAATGTCTGCAAAAGCAACTTTGAGGATCGATGAAGCAGGAAGAAGTCAATTGACTTTAGTCATT
>CAZBBN010000147.1:0-3880 GCA_964490195.1 uncultured Nitrosopumilaceae archaeon | reverse complement strand
GTTCCTGAATGAGTTACCCAAAACACTTCTGGATTAAATCCTGCAAAATGTTTCTGTTCTTTTCCTAATAGTGATTCTGGAATCAAAATTGGCAAAAATCCATTTCTGATACCATTTTTTGCAAATTTTTTATCAAATGTGCTTCTTAATGATTCCCAAATAGAATACCCGTCTGGTCTAAGAACAATCAATCCTTTAACAGGCGCATAATCTGCAAGTTTTGCTTTTAGAACTACCTGAGTATACCACTCACTGAAATCTTCATTTTTCGAAACTGTGATCCCAACATCTTCTTTACTCAAACTAAAACTCAAAGAATTAATTTAACTAATGAGCCTTTCGTGAGAATCTTGACACTATAGATTTGTTTCAGAATTTTAAAGAGAGTCGCCTTTACAGAGAACTTTGCCCATTACTCTACTTTGGAAATTTGGACACACAAAACACTGGATAAATTGGATTTCTTCCTTCAATACTGGACAGTCTACATACTCTTGTTTCATTTTTTTGAGCATTTTTGGACTAACACCTTTTAATTTTAATTTTCCTTTCTCATCCATCATTCCTGATGCTTTTAATTCATCTTTGACATCTTGTGGCAGCTTTTGTCGTCCTTCTTTTTCATTAATCTTTACTTCGTATTTGTGTTCTAATTCTGCCATGTTTAATCATAAAACATACGGTGATTTATTACTAGCGTTTTTTGGATCTCAAAAAAGTTTAAACTTTAAAGAAGACCCAAATAATCTGTTTAAACTCCCTCCTAGTTTAAATAATATTGTGGAATTTTTTTACCGTTTTTGATCTTTAAAATATATTTTTCATACCTAAAAACTACTTGAGGCTTAATAATATTGAACGTTAGAAAAGGCGTAATTCTAATTTCCTTTTTTCTTACTCCAACTACCATAATCTGAAATACATTTACTACAAAGATAGGCAGGATCGCTGAGAAGATTAATGCTAACTTGTAGATTATCTTTTGATTTACAGCACATACAAAATTTTTCTTTTGTTACTTCCTTTTTTACCATATTCGATTTAATCAACAAAAGCATAGACACTACTTTAATATAATTAGCAATTTTTTTCCAAATCAGAAATCCATTGCTTGCAATTTTTGATGTTGAAGGTGTTTTATATGATGAAGAATACCTTCCCCTTCTCGCAGAAAAGCTCAACAAAGAAGATGAGATATGGGAAATTACTAAACAAGGTATTCAGGGAAAGATCAACTGGGAAGAAGGTTTGAGAACAAGAGTTGCTGCTCTTAGAGGTCTTGATGAAAAAACATGTCAGGAAGTCGCTGATGCATTACCAATTATGACTGGTGCAAAAGAGTTGTGTAGGGTCTTAAAATCTGCTGGTTGGAAACTCCTAGCAGTTTCTGGTGGTTTTACATTAATGATGGATAGATTACAAAAAGAATTGGGTCTTGATTATGTTTTTTCAAATGAATTGCAATTCAAAGACGGAAAACTTGATGATGTTGTGATTAATGTTGATTCTGATAAATCAAAATCTGCTAAAATAAAAATTGCAGAATGGGGTGAGAAAAAAGAAGATATTGTCTGCGTTGTAGATGGAGCAAATGATGTGAGATTATTTGATATTTGCGGCTTGGGAATCGCTTATAGAGCTCAGGATTTAGTAAAGGACTTGGCTACTACAACACTGGAAGAAAAAGATCTCTCTAAGGTTTTAGATATTATTAACAAACATTACAAAATGGAATTGGAAACCATCACTCCTGCCTAAACAATTTTTTAGTCCAATTTTTTAGTTATCTCACTTGCAAATAATTCCTATTCTCCTTGAAAAAGAAATTGAACCCTTGGATGATATTTCTGACCTAATCTTGAAATCTTGTGAATTAAATGATGGCGACATTATTGTAATCGCACAAAAAATAATCTCAAAACAGGAAGGAAGAATTGTTGATTTATCTACTGTGGTGCCTTCATTATTGTCTCAAGGAATTGCATCTCAATATCAAAAAGATCCTCGCTTAGTTGAATTGATTTTATCTGAAACAAAACGAATTGTCCGAATGAAAAACGGTATACTGATAGTTGAAACAAAAAATGGATTCATTTGTGCAAATGCTGGTGTTGATGAAAGTAATGTACAAGAAGGATGTGCTACTTTATTACCAATAAATTCTGATATTTCTGCAGAATCCATTCGTTACAATATCCTAAAACAAACTAACAAAAATGTGGCAGTCATTATTTCTGATACTTTTGGTCGCCCTTTCCGTATGGGTCAAACTAATCATGCAATTGGAATTTCTGGATTAAATCCCATTATTGATTATGCTGGAACCTTTGATTCTTTTCAAAAGATTTTACGTGTTACTGCAATCGCAGTAGCTGATGAACTTTCTTCTGCAGCAGAATTAGTTATGGGAAAAGCCTTGAAATCACCAATTGCAATCATTCGAAATTATTCATTTAAAATTGAAGAACATGTAATTGATGAATTAATTCGCCCAGAACATGAAGATCTTTTTAGATAGTTCCTTTATTTTTCAATAGAATTATAATCTAAAGAAGAAAATTCTCTGTGAAAATGCCAATTAATACTGAATTACACTGTCATAATTCATTTTCAAATTTTCATGTTGGAGAAGAAGAGCCTCCATACGATTGTAGTGTCTCAATAAGAGATCAACTTGTTCGTTCATATAATTTAGGATTAGATGCAATTTTTGTTACAAACCACAACACACTTGATGGATATCATCAATTACTTGAATACAAAAATGATCATGAAAAATTCAAAAACATAGATGTTTTCCCAGCTGAGGAGATTACCATTGATAGCGGAGCTCATGTTTTGGCTTATGGCCTACATGATGAAATCCCTGCAGGTGTTTCTCTTGAAGAAGTCCTTGATAAAGTAGGAGACCAGGGTGCCGTATCCTCTGCCCCTCACCCATTTAGCCTACTTGATGCCTTACGTAATAGTGCAAAAAAATGTGATATGGTTGAAGTTTTCAATAGCAATAATGTTGATATGTTGTCTAATGTACGAGCAACTCAATTTGCTTTGGATAACAATATGATTCAAGTTGCAGGAAGTGATTCTCATGTATTGTCGACTCTTGGAAGATGTGTAAATGTTATTGATTCTGAAAATAATCTGGATGATATTTTACGAGCAATGAAACAAGGAAGAATCGATATCTCTCAAACAGGTTATGCATTACAATCAGAAACACTAGATCATCTCAAATACAAAATTAATAATTCCAAAGAATACTTGATTGACTATATTTCTGAACATTATCCAAATGCAAAATGGCTTTTAACACTATTGCTGCGAATTTATGATTCAAATCAAAATAGCCACATGTGGTCTCTTTTCTACAAAATTGCAATCTATCTTATGAGAAGAATTTCAAAAAAAATCAATTTCCAAAACCAAGATCCAAGTTTTATGAAAAATAGAAATCTGGCTACTATGTTCAAAATGGCATTATGAGTAAAATAGAACAAGCTAAACTCAATTATTATTTCCTTCATAGGCATCATTGAATGAAATTTGATTTGACCATTTTTGAAACCATTGTAAGAAATTGTAATCCTTCTAAAAATATCCATTCATAGATTTTTTGTAATCTTGATGAGCATGATATTCAATATTGAAAATAACCCAATTTTTTAATATGCTCAAAATAAAATTGATGCCAGTTGATATCTGGAAATGATAAATTTGTTTTAGGGTTTACCTTAATTGTATTTTTAATCGGTTTGACTCCACACATATTATCTGAAGAGGAAGAGAGAGAAGATCTAATTTTGTCACGATTTTCTTCAGATGATCTAAAACTTGTAACAGATGATGAATCAGAACAGTGGAAGAATTCTTTTGAAAC
>CAZBBN010000146.1:0-3904 GCA_964490195.1 uncultured Nitrosopumilaceae archaeon | reverse complement strand
AAAATTTTATTGGCATTATCAATTAACAAATATGAGGGATTTTCAAAGTCATTGTTCCCATCAAAAGAATCAAAATCAAAGATAAAATCGCCTGAAGAATCAAAAACATGTATAGAGTCAGTTGCACTATCAGAAACATAAATCTCTCTTGTGGAATCCAGTGTTACAACGCCTTGTGGCGAACCAAGATAATCAGACACAGTAGAATCTACAGAACCAAACTTTAGCTCAAATTTTCCATCATTATCAAATTTTTGGATTCGTCCATTGTCTGAATCAACTACAAAGAAATTTCCACGCAGATCAAATGTGGCACTTTTTGGATTGTCAAACTGTCCATCGCCATCACCATCTGCACCAGCGGCATTGTCATTGCAGTTCTGAATTGAAAAAATACTACAAAAAGAGCCAAACTTAAAATCATGATTACCGTCATCATCAAAGACGTTAATTCTGTTATTTTTTGAATCAACCACATAAATCGTCTTACCATCACTACTGATAATTACATCAGTTGGGCTATTTAGCTCGTCATTATCAGTTCCAGTCAAACCAATTTTGGAGTGATAATCCAACTCTGCATAGATGTTTTGGGTGGACATCATGCCTAGTAGTAACATTGCAAAACCTAGCACAGTTAGCAGTTTTTGGTCCATATTGATGAGTTTTGATTTTGAATTTAATAAATTCAAGAATTAATTTCATCACTCATTTGATCAATTGAGATTAACCCATGAAGAGTCACATAACCAACTCATCCTAAAACTGATCATTTAATGAATAATTGACGATCGTTTGGATCTAACTACCATCATTCCACAAACCAATTCATGAATTTGCCTAACTAACAGACAAACAATGGAGTACAATACAAAGACACATTCCAGAACCTGCCAGAACAGGCAGGACCAAGGAGCGATGACCGCACTACAATTAATGGAATCATGTTTGTTTTGATTACTGGATGCAGATGAGCTGAGATGCCAAAAAGATATGGTTCAAAATCAACTGCACATCTCATACTGCAAAACTGGGAACAAAAAGGAATTTGGAAAAACATTCTGTTTTATGCAATAAAATCAGCCCACAAATCTGGCAAAATGCAACTGCAAAAGATATCAGTTGATTCATCATCAATTCCCGCCAAAAAAAGGGAAACGGTATAGGATATGACGGATTTGAGAGGATTACAGTCACAAAAATTCATGTTGCAGTGGAACAAAACGGTTTACCAATCTCAATTGTAATTGGTTCTGCAAATCAACATGATTCAACAAGATTTGTAGATGTGATGGAGGACATTTCAGATTATTTGGATGATGAATCCACAGGACAAATTGTTGCAGTTTATGCCGACAAGGGTATAATGCCAATATCATTAGAGAATACCTGAAAACAGGAGTATGACAGATTGCATTCCGTATAGAAATTTCAAGAGAACAACTTGCCATACTAATTACATCAAGACACGTTATGTTGTGGAGAGATTCTTTGCTTGGTTCAAAAATGGATTTCACAGAGCCAGAATCAGATATGAAATGATTGCAGATAACTATCTTGGGTTTATCCACATTGCATCATTTTTGATGTATTTCAGGATTTTAGGATGGTTGAACATATGAATTTGTTACAAAAAATTAGAATAACGTATGAAGCCCAATCTGACAAAATAATTCTGTTTTATTTACCAATTCAAAACAAGAAACAAACAATTCATTGAAGAATTGGTCTCAAGGCTAAAAGAATATCCAAGTGAAATTGTGTCCTTTGTACTGTGGTTCTGCAACAACTGTGGAATGGATGCAAGTAAAATCAGGCATTGACTGCATAGTGATAATCAGGAATAAAAAAACTCAGCAAAGAAATAGAAAAGCAACTAAACAAACTTTTGATTGTTCTTGATGCAAAATATGACATGTACTTTTTGTATTAGACAAGCCTTACCTACTACAAAACAAGAGATAAAGGGAATTGTTCTATGTTTGCCAAGTTTGAAATTGATTCAGATCATCTATATTTCTTAGCATAACTTTATCCACAATCATTTTTTTCATATACTTGAGTATGTCTAAATTGAATTGTCTTGTGATAGAATGATAAAACCTTGGCGTATTTTTGTGACTATTTTTTGTCTGGATTTTTTTTAACCCCTGTTTTTCATCATACACACAATGCTGATCATGCTGTGCTGTTAGGTGAAAATCGATCCGAGCGTAAATTTTTGTTAGACAGCATCAGCATGTGTTATTTGTTAAGAAGAAACAAGGGAAGGGTCATCCTCTTTGTAGTTGGCTTTGATTCTTGCATGACTCCGCAGTATCCATTAGTTGCATTTTGCTCAGAAATGATGTTATTCTTTCTCCATCCAATAATTCAAGATCATTGTATTGATCAGCGGTGATCAATGAGATAGAGTAAAATCTCTACTAGTTGCCAATATTGTTGGTCGGCAGACAAATCCTGTTAAATTTGAATTAGTTTTATGGCGTCTTTGTCAATATTTGACTTGTAGAATTTTGCCTCAATGATCATTGTGGACGTATGAAAAGGAGCTTTGAATTTTGCCAATATATCAATTATGTTTTATTCCAGAATGTTTTTTATATTGATTAAAAAGAACAAAAACAATTGGTGTCAAAAGATAAATGTGCAATTTGTGGTGGAAAAATCCAACTTCATTTCAATCCCATGGAAGAGTGGGGAATAGAGGGTTCAATATGTGGAAAATGCTATTCAAAAAAAATTAAGGAATATTATCCGGGTGAACATATCAGAATAAACAAACATTTGGATTAGTTTTGTTCTGGTTTTGAATATTTATTAGCATTAAAACAATTCCATGCAAGAGGATCATCTTTTACTTCTTTTTCTTCTAAAAATTCAATATCAGTAATTGTTTTTTTCCTTTTCAGTAAATTTATTTGAAAACTAGAAAATTTTTTACAATCACAGTTGTTGTACAAGCATGCATCATCATCTCCTTCATCATGATCTTCAGCTTCATGATTACAATTGCACACGGCATTTTTTTTTACATCACTAAGTGATTTTTTTGTATATACTCCTAATCGAATATATGCTTCTCCTCCATGACCTTTCTTAAATCGTTCATAATTTTCAGACTTTTGTAATATTTTGAAAAAAGATAGATTGGTAGTAGGTTTTTGGGAATCCGAACCCATAATAAACCAGTATTCATCACCAGTTTCTACAAATCGGATTTTAATTGATGAGTCCAACCACCAACGAATAGTATCATGCCAAAGAGATGCTGATTGTTTTCTGTCAGCAAATAAAGGGACAACATTCATTCTTAGGTCATAATATCTGTAAGCAACACCAACAAAGTCATCAAACCACGGAATAGACGATTTAGAAGACATTGCAGAAAAATCAGGCAGATGCTTATTTATAATTTCATGGCGATCTTTTCGCTACACTTGTGCAGCTGCTGGATCGCAGACTAACTACTTTTTTTAATTGTAACATACACGTAATCACTACATGTCAGAGTTGGACAAAGATCACATCACAGATATGAATATGTGCCATGTGTTAACACTGAAAATAGATCGTGTTCAAAACCCTCCCATACTGCAGTGAATGCATGCCTACTGAGGTCAGAAACTCAGTTATTGAGGCATGAAGAGACCACACAATTGTTGGATGGCAGTTTATCCGATCTGAATTACTGGTAATACGCTTATATCTTAGTTTTAGACTAACCTACGTATGGTTTCCTATAGAACTAGTATGCAAATTGTTGCAGATTTACTGACAGTTACTAAACAATCCGGACAAGAAGGCATCAAAACAACATCTCTTCTAACCAAGGCTAACTTATCGCATTCAAGATTATCTAAATTCTTAGAGAATTTGACAGGTGCAGGTCTAATTAACAAAA
>CAZBBN010000145.1:0-3933 GCA_964490195.1 uncultured Nitrosopumilaceae archaeon | reverse complement strand
ATTGTTTGTAATTCTGATTCTTTTTGACCTACTTTCATCTTTTTTGAGCAAATATTGAACATTTCATCTATTATTTTGGATGCTTTTTTGAGAATTTGAATTTCTTTTTCATCTTTGATTATACGTGAATTGTAAAATGGTTCTGTAGAGGGTTTAATTTTTGGGATGGATTTTTTCAGAGATATCATAACAGAATAGTTTTGACAGTCAGTACAAACTTGATTTTTTTTGATTTTTTGAATTAATGATGAAATCAGGCCAGTTCCTCGTTCTGCTGTAACTACATCACAGTCTTCGGATTCCTCTCGTGCTCTGACTATTTCTAACTCTGGAGCAATAATGGTAGTTTTGCCATTTTTTTCAAGGAGCCCAATTGCCTCACCCCAAAATCCAGTCATGTAAAACAAATTTTCAGGCTCAAATGTTACTAATGTATCACAGTTGATCTTTTGAGCAAATTTTAGAAGATTTTTTCTTCGTTGTTTCATACAAAAATTATATTTTCATTCTCAATTTATGTATGATGTAAAGTTTGTATATGGAAAATTAAATTTAATTGCTGTGACAGAAGAGAAAGAAAAGAAAAAAGTTATTGCGTTACTATCAGGAGGTCTAGATAGTCAACTTGCAGTACGTATGATGCAAGAACAAGGTTTTGATGTTTCAGCTGTTGCAATAAAAACTCCTTTTTGTGATTTTGATTGCGGGAGAGGATGTGGATTTGAAATTAGAGAAAGAGCTGATGATCTAAATGTTAATTTAAAGACTGTTTATCTTGGTGATGAATACATTGAGATGTTAAAACATCCAAAACATGGAATTGGTGCTGGCTTTAATCCGTGTGTTGATTGTAGAACTATGATGTTTGATGCTGCAAAAAAACATATGGAAGAAATTGGTGCGGAGTTTATTATATCAGGTGAAGTATTAGGACAACGTCCAATGAGTCAACATGCACCTGCATTAAGAGTTATTGAAAAAGAATCAGGTTTGGTTGGAAAAATTGTAAGACCGTTATCAGCTGGATTACTTCCAGAAACAGATCCTGAAAAAGAAGGATTGATCAAAAGAGAAAATCTTGGAATGATAAAAGGTAGAACAAGACGAAATCAATTAGATATGGCAAAAAAATACGGAATTGAAAATCCACCTAATGCAGGTGGTGGCTGTCTGTTAACAGAACCACAATTTGGAATTAAAGCAAAAGATTTGTTTGAACATGTTGAGACTCCAACAATTAATGATATTGATTTGTTGAAGATTGGAAGACATTTCAGATTAGATGAAGAAACAAAATTTGTTGTTGGAAGAAATAAGGATGAAAATGAAATGATCAAAGCAATTGCATTACCTAAAGATATTTTACTTGAGGCCAGAGATCATCTAGGACCAGTTTCAATTTTACGAGGTAAGAATACAAAATCTCATGTAGAATTTGCAGCGTCTGTAACACTCAGATATTCAGATGCACCAAAAAATCAAGATTGGGTTGTTACAGTAAAAATGGATAATTCAATTGAAGAAATTAGTTCGCAATGTGCAGAAGAACAATCTTACATTAAATTTAGAATGTAGGCGTGAATTTTTTAAAAAATTAGTTATAACTAAAGAAGAGTTTTTGAAGGAGTAGATCGCATTTTTAATAACGATGCAAAAACAAGAAAGCCCCACATATCTAAAGGCTATAACAATTAGAGACATCAGTGATGTTCATTCCATTAAAGAAGACATTAAAAAAGAAATGATTCTAATTTTAAGGGTCACACCATTAGCTCAAAAAGATGTGGAACAACTAAGAAAAGTTGTTGAAGAATTGTATTCTATTGCAAAAGCTGCTGATGCAGATATTGCAAGATTAGGAGAAGAAAGAATTATTGTTGCTCCATCAAACATAAAAATTTGGAAGCCAGAATACGATCTAAAATAATTTTATTGCTTCTTGAATTTGGGGATAATGAGCAGGTACTCTATACATTCGTCTGATATTCATTGCAAGATTTTCTGATTTTTTGCGTTCTCCGTGATTTACAAGTACTCTTCGAAGTTTTGGTCTTAATCTTTGTACAAATGACATTAATTGATTATAATCACTGTGACCACTGAATCCATCTAGTTTTTCAACACCACAATTGATTGTAACAACTTCAACTTTACCTTCTTTTCCTAACATAGTTGCTTGTTTAGAACCATCAAGAACTCTTCTTCCCAAAGTTCCATTAACTTGATAGGAAACAAATAGTACTTTGCTTTTTTTGTCAGGTGCAATATTTTTAAAATATTCTAAAACAGGTCCGCCTTCTAGCATTCCTGATGTTGCCAAAATAATACATGGAGAGTTTTCTCTCATTGGTTCTTCTCTAGCGTCGCCGTGCTCAATGTTAGTAAAATATTCTGAATCAAATGGATTGTCATCTGTCTCCAAGATTTTCTGTTTTAATTCTCTTGCAAGATATTCAGGATATGATTCATGGATTGCAGATGCCTCAGAGATCATTCCTTCTGTAAAGACCGGAGCTTCAATCATTTCTCCTGATTTCATATAGTGATCAATTACCATCATAATTTCTTGTGCACGTCCAACTGCAGGAATTGGAATCAAAACTTTACCTCCATCTGCTAAAGTGTTGTTAACTGCGTTAATGAAAGCAGATTCTACTTCTTGCCTTGTTGGTTGGATATCTTCTTTTAGACCGTATGTACTTTCTATCAGTAAAGTTTCAACTCTTGGGAAATTCCAACTAGCTGCTTCAAATAAAATACTCTTTCCAAATTTAATATCTCCTGAATAAACAAAATTATGATCACCATTTCCAATATGAAAATGACATAAAGCAGAGCCAAGTATATGGCCTGCATTTGCAAGAACCAATTTGATATCAGGAGAAATATCAGTTACAGTTCCATAAGGTAATGTGATAGTCTGTCTCATGATTTGTTTTACATCTCTTTCAGAATAAATTGGAGTTCTTCCTTGAGCAGCAGCCACTTTGATTGCATCTAATTGAATGAGATTCATCATAGGAAGGGTTGGTTCAGTACAATAGATTGGGCCTTTGTAGCCATATTTGCACAAAGCCGGTAAAAATCCAGTGTGATCCAAGTGTGCATGTCCAATAACTATTGCATCAAGTTCATCAAGTGTGATATTTAGAGAATCTAATCTAGGATACGCATCCATTGGAGAACGAGCACCTGGGTTTATTCCACAGTCAATTAAGATCTTACTTTCAGGGGTAGATAGTAATAATGATGATCTTCCAACTTGGCCAAATCCGCCAAGGGTGTAAAGGGAGACTTCAGTTCTTTGGGATAGTCTAGGTCGAAAAATTTCATCGCCTACTTGTTTGAGTTGTTTACTTCTCTCAGCAGAGGATTGTTTGAGGGTTGCATTGATTGTTTGAATTGTTCGTGAAGGTATAGTGGTAGCTTTTCTAATGCGTAATTTCCAGCCCATTTTTTCGGTAACTTCTGCATGATTGAACTCTTTTGCATTTCTTTGTAGTAACCAAGGTCTTTTTGCTTCAACTGAGACTTCGCCAGTTGCAGTATCAAAGACTGTTCCCTGTAGTTTTGCTTCTTCTGGAACACATTCTGCAATAATTCGTCTAGCTTCACCTTCAGGTTTTCTAATTGATTCATCAGTTCTTACAACAATTCTTTTTTTGATAATATTTACAAGGTTTGAAATTGTTTCATTGTTTTCCATGAGATATCTAGGAGTATTTGTATAAAGAGCAATTCTTGGTCCTTCATATTCTATTTTTGTAACACCTGCTTCTTTTGGAATACTTTGCAGTATGGTTGCCATTATATTCTGGCTACTAGGAGGTAATTCTTTTTGTTGTTGTTTTCTTTGCATTAAATCACTAAAGTTCTATAACTGCTTTCTTTTGCTCATCGGTCAAAAGACGGAATCCATCTTTATCCATTATT
>CAZBBN010000144.1:0-4016 GCA_964490195.1 uncultured Nitrosopumilaceae archaeon | reverse complement strand
CGAACCAACAATGTATCCAAAATTGCCAGAACTAATTAAATATCTAAATTCGCTAGAGTCAACAAAATCAATTTTTCTTGTAACGAATGGACAAGAACCAGACATGATTCAAAAACTACAAGACGAAGATGCATTACCAACTCAGTTGTATCTGTCAACAAATGCTGCAGATTACGAATCATTTATGAGAATAAACAAGCCAAGATACGATGATTCATGGGAAAGATGGAACAGGACTCTTGATATGTTAAAGGATTTAAACACAAGAACGGTACTAAGAATCACATTAATTAGAAATTATAATGACCAAAAAAAAGTAATTCCGGCGTTTGCAGAAATGTTTAGAAAAGCAAGTCCACACTTTATTGAAATAAAATCATACATGCATATTGGACGTTCTACTAATAGATTAGAGCATGCAAACATGTTGGAAATGGAAGAAGTAAAAAAATTCAGTGAGGAAATTGCAAAACAAAGCAAGATATTTTCAATAATGGATGAGAGTATAATTTCAAGAATTTCAATTTTACAAAATAATGAACGGTGTATTGATCGTTTTATTTCTGCTTATGCAAATACCAATTAGAAAATCTTTTCAATGCTTTGTATCTGTGAGATAATTTATTTTTCTCAGTCATTTCCGCAAATGTTTTCCTTGAATTTTTTGGAATAAAGATTGGATCATATCCCCAGCCTTTTCCTTTTTGTGATTTTGATATGATACCGTCTAGTTGTGCATAAAAAGATTGCAGAATTGTTCCATCACAGTATGTAATGATTGATACAAATTTTGCTGTTCTATTGTTTTTTAAGAGATTAAGAATTCCATCATTACCAATAGTTTTGAAAACATATGATGAATAAGGTCCGGGGAAGCCTTTTAGTGAATTAATGAATAATCCATCATCTTCAATGATTACAGGTTTTTTAAATTTAGAAAATGCATCCTTTGCTTTTCTTAATGCAATCTCATCAAGTGAATTTGATTGAATCTCTTCCAAATCTGATTTTAAAAAACCAAGTTCAAGCCCAAAAGTTTCTAGAATGTTTTTAGCTTCTAGGTATTTGTGATCATTTGAAGATACAAAGTATAGATCAAACAACTTCCGCATATCTACCACGACTTTCTATGTCTGAAACTAGTTTAGTGATTTTTGTATAATAGACACTGCCAACTATAGATTTGTAACCAAGCAGGAAATTTTTCCATGCATATTGCATTATTTTAACATGAGCACTGTTAAGAATTTCTTTGATTAGTCTCAAATCAACTGCATGGTCTTCAGATTTTATTGTATTTTGAGACAATCCAAAATCTATAACATATACCGTATTTTTGAATAAGATAAAGTTGGAGGTAGTTAAATCACCATGCATAATTCCGTTTTTGTGCAAGAGACCAACTAATTTTCCAATCTCTTTTGATAATTCAATGATTTTAGATTCAGATAAATCATGAACAGGTGTTCCAGGTATTTCTTGCATTATGATAGATGATTTTTCTAAATTTACAAAATAAACTAGAGGTGTTGGTATTCCAAATGTTTTAGCATGAGATAACATTTGAGATTCTTTAATTGTTCTTTGTTTACGGATTTTTATATCAAGCAAAGAATTACGATAGTTTTTTACTTTTCGAATTTTTAGAATTGCTTTTGAGTTTTGCCATTTGGTTTGATAAATATCAGCTTCCGCTCCTTTTTTGATTAATTTCATTAACGTTATATCCAAAGGAATTCAATAAAAATTAATCATGGAAAAAGGAGAAAACAGAATAAAACAAGAGGATTGTAGTGAAGATAATTTGGGGGCCGGAATTCTAACATTAACAAATAAAAGATTAGCATTTGATAAAACTAATGCAAGAATAATGGATTTTTCAAAACATTTTGGAGAAACTGTAATGGATATTCAATTAGATGATGTCACAAAAGTTTGGAAAGAGGGATTATTAATGAAAAAAGTATGCTTTACTGCAAAAATAAACGACGGTGAGAAAACTTTCAAGTTCGGAGTTTTTAACACAAAAGATTGGACTAGAACTATTGAAAAGCAAATAGATGAAAACAAAAATCAGTAATTAATTTTGACTGTATCTAATCTCCAGGATTGTGTCACAAAAGTATCTTTAAGAGAAGATCCAGGTCTGACTTGAGATTCTAAAAGTCCAGTCCAACATATTTGACTACCACAATCACCTGCATAACGCAATGGAACTATGAAAAACTTGCAGTTATGACGTTTACAAACATCCCAAAGCATTTCAGACAATCTTTTGTTGGCTGCAACACCACCGACTATCATTAATTCCCTTTTTCGTGTAAATGACAATGCACGTTCTACTGTTTCACTGATCATTGCAAAAGCAGTTTCTTGGAGCGAATAACATGCATCAACTTTACTTTTTTTTGCCACAGATTTTGTTGCAGACAATAAACCTGAAAAAGAAACATCATTTCCTTTCACAGAATATGGTAGTGTAACATAGTTTGATGATGTAGATGCCAACTCTTCTATGTTTTTCCCACAGGGAGAAGCAAAGCCAATAGATCTTCCAAATTGATCAAGTAGTTGACCTAGTGTAATATCTAAAGTTTCACCAAAAACTCTCCATTGTTTGTTTAGAAATGCCAAAAGCATCGTATGTCCTCCAGACACCAAAAGTACCAAAGGATTTGATGCGCCAGTAAGTAATTTTCCTAATTCAATGTGACCAATTGCATGATTTACAGGATATATTGGAATTTTATAAAAAGAGGACAATGATCTTGCAACAACAGCACCTACACGCAAACATGGGCCTAACCCAGGTCCTGCAGCATAAGAGACAACATCTAGATCTTTGATGGATGTATTTGCATCTTTAAGACATTCAGATAACACTGAAGAACTGTACTCTATATGATGGCGTGATGCCTCACGTGGGTGGATTCCTTCTCCCTCTGTAGGACGGTAAATTTTTCTAACATCTGAAAGAATTTTTCCCTTTTTCCCATTTTTTTCAATTATTGCACAAGAAAACGTATGAGCTGTGCTTTCAATACCCAAACCCAGCATATTATCCACGACTTAATGTAGATACGATTTTTATTACATCGCCGTTTTTTAGTTTCTGATCACCGCTAATTCTTTGCTTAGTTTTACAATCAATTGCATGTAGGAATCCCTTTGCAATATCTGCATGAATTAAACTTGCCAAATCTTTTGCAGTAGAATCCAGAGGGAGTAATTTGGCATCAGGTAAAACCACACCATCTTTGTTAGTTAGCTTGGTTTCATCTTCAACTGGATATACAACAATGAATTTCAATAAATCAAAAATTGCAGTATTTAGAATTTTTTGAATTCCTGTTGATGGAATTTTAGAAAAGACAGACTTTACTAAATCAAGTGCTTTTTGTTGTGGAGGGGGAATTTCTTTTCCATCAACAATTGTAAAACCAGAATCACCTGAAGAATAATTTACAATTCCAGCTTTTGCTGCTTTTCGCAATAGTAATTCAGTTTCTGCACTACAAGGTATAGCACAATCAGATATTTTTTCAAGGATGCTAAGATCAGGGCACAGATCTGCTTTATTTGCAGCAATAATCATAGGTTTTGTATTTTTTCTTAACTCTTTGACAAAGGTTTGGATATCAGAGTCTTTCCATTCCTTTGGATTTCTAGCCATAAGCCCAAGTTTTTGCAATACCTCTTGTACTTGAAAATCTTTAATTCCTAAACCAGTAAATCGTTTTGCAATACCGTCAGTAAGTTTTGCTCTTTTTTGATCTATTTCGCGCGTAATCTTATCCCATTCTCTTTTGAGAATATCTGCAAACCATTGTTCAAACTCATCTTGAACAAATGCTACATCTTCTAAAGGATCATGAGTTCCAACTGGAACTGGCTGTCCTTGAATATCAGTAGTCCCTGCAATGTCAACTATATGAATCAAAACTTCAGCTTGTCTTGCATCATCAAGAAATTGATTTCCCAATCCTTTTCCTTCATGTGCGCCTGGAACTAATCCT
>CAZBBN010000143.1:0-4103 GCA_964490195.1 uncultured Nitrosopumilaceae archaeon | reverse complement strand
GAATAATGACTTTCCAGAGTTTTATGCCGTACTGCCACACAAAAAGAGAAAGGGAAAAGAACTGACCATCCTGCAAAAGAGATGGAACAAGATACAGTCTAAAATCAGAATAAGAGTAGAACATACAATTAGTCATATCAGGAAATTCGAGATTAGTAGTGATGTGTTTAGGAACAAGTTGTGCCGTTATGACACAATAAGTGATATTGTATGTGGATTGGTTAACTTCAAGATACGGTACAAGGATTTGTTGTGATTCCATGACGGAATGAGAAATTGTTTGATGGCGATAGCAGATTTTGTTAGTAATTACGCAATAGTTCCAATCATTTCTTCTCATGTACTTGAGTATGTCCAGATTGAATCGTCTTGTCCTGTAATATTTGGCAATGGTGCGTTTGAGATCGGCAAACGATGGATGATACCTTGATACCAACAAATCGTACTTTCCCTGCTTCCAGCATTCCTCCACTGCATTGAACTGCGGAGATCCTTTTGGAAACCAGTCCACAATTACTGTTTTGTGATTCTTTTTGAGATATTCTTTTACCAGATTTGAGCGGTAGTGTTGTGGTGCCTTATCGGCATAAACTAGTATCTTGCCGAATTTTTTATGCAGACATTTTAGAAAATCAATGAATGCATGCTGGTTAAACTCATCATACTGTTTGAAGCACTGTCTTCCATTACTACTCAGTGCACCAAAGACTATCGTTCTCTGGTGTGAGCCAGTCATGGTAACTATTGGTCTTGATCCTTTTTTGACCCACATCTTTTTTGCAACTATTGCATCTGCTACAAATATGGATTCGTCCTGGGATAGAATGGTAAAGTCCTGGCGTATTTTTGTGGCTATTTTTTGCCTGGATTTTTTTTAAACCACAGTTTTTCATCAGGTGCAGCTGAATTGACGAATCTTTTTGCAGCTACCTTTGGCGTGTAACCCCATTGGTGCAGCAATTAGACGTGCACCTCGTGGTATCTCACTCTTGATTTTGTATAGATTAAATTCATCACCTGTTTTGCAGTCCATCCTGACTGGTTTTCTGATATTTCCTGTTGTATCGAAATGAGTTTTTGTTTTGGTATGCTAGTTGGTCTGCCGCTTCGTGGTTTATCTTGCAGTCCTGCAATTCCCTCTTTTTCAAACCGGTCCAGCCACTTGTATGCCCATGACCGTACCTTTCCAAGCTCGGATTCTGCCACCTGGGCTGGAATCTGGCCGTCCACCAGCACTCTTTTTGCAAGAAACATCCTGTCTTTTATCTTTGAATTTTTTTCAATTTTGTATGCGTTGATTAATGATGTTGTGTTTTTCATGAGTATGTGTATTGGTGCTGATCAATATGTTGTGCTGTTGGGGAAAATCGATCCGATCGTAAACTTTTGTTAGACAGTACAAGTTATTTGATTCAATTTCATAGAGGCTTGAACCATTTTTGTGATATAAATGGATACAAACAAGTTTGAACACATTAGTTTTCATAAAAAATAAAAAAAATTCTTCATCCAGAACGCATATGAAAATTGCTACAACATTTGCATTCTTTTGTCACACATTCCTGTTCAATATGATGTCCGCAAATACCGCATTCACAGTGTATACTCATGTTAACATTACATATTTTACAGATATAATGGATCTGTATTTTGTGAGTTGATACAATTCAAGTAATGTAATACAGAAGACAAGTTCTAAAATACAGTTGTTTCTCTTAGAAATTCTTTGTTGTTTGAACTATAATTTAACATAAGAAATATTGACTATTTCTTTTAACGAGTATCTATTTTGAACATCAGAATCTAGTCTTGAGATTTTTCATATTTTTCATCACTTTCATAATTTTCTTTCAAGTCAAGTTCATGCGATTCGTCTCCTATCTCTTCTTGCTCAGACATCCTATTTTCAGAGGTGTGAAAAGAATAATCTCTTGTATTTTATTTTACTATAGTTACAGGAGCCTTTGCTTTATGTAAGACAAAGTTTGATGTACTTCCAAAAAATATCTCTTTTGGGAATCCCATTCCTCTTGATCCTATAACAATTTGATCAATCTTGTTTGCAGGATTGTTAGCAAATGTGGTCAAGTCAACACCTGAACTATGCCCACCTATAACAATTCCCTCAAATTTAATTTTATTTTTTTCTGCTTTTTTCTTTGCAACACTCATCAATCCTCTCACTTCATTTGTCCATTTTTTCTCTGGGAGTATAGGAGCACGAACAGCAGAAAACGCACTGAAACTCGTATCACTGTGAACACCAATGATTAGTGCATCTGATTGTTTTGCAAACAAAATTGCCTTATCTAATCCACGTAGAGAGTTCTTTGAACCATCCAAACAAACCATTATTCTCTTGTTGTTCATATTTTACTCCAGTAGAATTCCCATTTTTATATATTTCAAGATTATCATTAATTTTGATTTTCTTAGTGTTTTTCATGGATAGTATGTTTGGTGCCATCAGGATGTACGCATTCCCCATTTTCATGTTTATGAGTACTTTTATCCCCACTACATTCTCCATGATTACAATTACATTCGTCGGTCATGAAGTTGATCATATTTGTTTGTTAAAAAACATTATGCAATACTCCAAAGTTGGTTTTGATAACATTTCCAATATTCTTTTAGAGTTTGGTGTACTATAGTAATCATGACAACAGACATTAAGATTACAGAAATTAAAGATTTTAATTTGAAAGGAGGACACATCATAGATGGATTTCTATATGACAGATATGCAGAAAGTATTGCAGTTGAGTTAATGGCTAGAACTTCAGAATTTGAATTTGCAGATAATTACAAGCTGATGAAAGTATGTAATTCTCATCTTGCAAAACAAGTGGTAGAGGCTAATCCTGATCTAGGATTGTTGTTACCATACATTATTGCTGTTTATCAAAAAAATAATGAGGATTTCATTAGTTTAGCAAGATCAACTTCTTTACTTTCAATGATATCAGAGGACAATCTAAAAATTTCAGGAGAAGAAATTGAAGAAGGTCTAATCAAAACCATAGAGAATACAAAATAGTGCAGGAATGATTGAGATTGTCTTTTTTTAAAACAATAGAGAAAAGACGTTCAGTTAGATCATTTTCAAACAAATCAGTAGAGAAATCAAAGATTCAGAAAATCTTAAAAGCCTCTTGGATGAGTCCTTCTGCTAAAGGACTACAAAATTATCAAATTTTTGTCATAGAGAATCAAAAGAAGAAAGAGAAACTAGTGGATGCCACATTTGGTCAAGAATACGTCAATTCAAGTCTAGTTTTGGTCTTTTGTTCTAACCCCAAAAGAATAAAGTTCATGGGAAATCGTGGAAAAAATCTCCTTTCAGTTCAAGATGCAACCATTGCAGCATCTTATGCTCAATTAGCAACCACTGCTTTAGGGCTATCAAGTGTATGGGTTGGACATTTTAAAGAAAAAGTAGTTGCAGGAATTTTGAAAACAAAACTCAGACCTGTAGTAATTTTACCAATAGGGTATGGAAATGAAAAATCTGCATCAAAGAAAAATCAAAAGATGAAGAATATAATTAAACGAATTTAGTTTTTTAAAAAATCAAAAAAAAGAGCAGCTGCAATGAATCCAATAAGATGATTTTTCTTATGTCCCTTTTTTCCTAACTAGTAGATGGAAGATTTGATTTATTACTAATTGTCATCATTTTTAGACAATTTTTTATCACCAGAATCGATAATTTCACTTACTTGCCCCCGGCACACATAATGCAGTTTCAAGTCCATCCTGCAGTACATTATGGCACGAGTCTAAAGACACTCAAAAAGAAAGGAATTCATGATTGTGAAACCAGAATGGTGTGGCTAACATACTCCCCTAAAGCATAGCGGGTTCTACTTTTCATTCGGTTCCATCCTCATCTATTGCCATCGGAGCGGGTTTTGCAGAAATCAGTGTTGCCGAGTTTTATGGTCACAGTCATCTGCTGCGTTGCCATTTTGGGGGTATCAGTGCTCCCCTTGCATACATCTCTTTCTGCATGCAATCAAGATACACCATGTGGCTCAACATGATGCGACGATGTGTTGAATGCCAGTGTTCTCAACCTCCTTTTGGAGGATTTCAAGAGG
>CAZBBN010000142.1:0-4141 GCA_964490195.1 uncultured Nitrosopumilaceae archaeon | reverse complement strand
TTTCTAACATAAATTTATCAACAGTCCTTTTCTTCCATATACTTGAGCATGTCCAAATTGAATCATCTTGTAATGTAATGGTAAAGTCCTGGTGTATTTTTATTTCAAAAATAATTTTAAGGATAATTGATAGAATCTAATAATATTGAATCTAAATCTGAAATTTTAATTCTTTCTTGCTCCATAGAATCTCGTTTCCGTAAAGTAATGGTTTCATCTTCTAATGTCTGATGATCTACTGTCACTGCAAATGGAGCACCAATCTCATCTAATCTTCTATATCGTCTGCCTATTGCTCCTGAATGATCTAAAAATGCATCACATTTACGCTTGATTTGAAGATATATCTCATCAGTTTTCTCTTTTAATCCATCCTTTTTGACTAGAGATAAAATTCCAACATGAATGGGAGCTAGATATGGCTTGAGAGATAACACAATTCTTTCGTGTTCTTTATCATCTTTGAGACAGTGCTCTAAAATGGTGTATAGACTACGATCAATTCCCATTGAAATCTCAAAGACGTGAGGTAGAACTTTCTCATCATTGTCCATTACCTCGAATTTTTCCTTACTCTTTGTAGCATGGCTTGACAAATCATAATCTGATCTATAATTGCATGCTACAAGTTCTAGCCATCCAATTGTCGTTTCTACTTCAAAATCAAACGCAACTTCTGCATAGAATGCCTTTTCTTTATCACCAAGTTTTCTGAATCTACTTTTTGTAATGTCAATACCTGTCTTTTCATAAAATTCAGTCAAAATTCCCAAGTAATACGCGACAAATTTGTTTGGAATGATACCTGATTCCACTGCCTCTTTGCATGTCATGGAAATTAGCTCTGTATCTGTTTGAACTCGAATAATTGTATTTTCAATTTCTGGAAAGTTTTCTACTTCCTGTAACTTTGATGGATTACAAAACACTTCAATTTCTGCCTGATAAAATTCCCTTAAACGAAGTAAACTCTGTCTTGGCGCGATCTCATTTCTGAAACTCTTTCCTACTTGTGCGATTCCTAAAGGCAGTTTACCTCGCATTGTTTTAAACAGTCTAGGAAAATCTACAAAGATTGACTGACAAGTTTCTGGTCTAAGATATGCCTCTTCATCTTGAGGACCAATCCCAACTTTAAACATCATGTTAAATTTTTTAGTCTTATCAAAATCACCTTTGCATTTTGGGCATTTGATATTATTTTGTGAAATTGCATTATCAAATTCATCCAAATCTGCACTTTCAGGGATTTCAATTTGTGCAATCTCTGCAATTGTTCTATCAGCCCTAAATGTAGAATTACATTTTATACATTTGATTATTGGATCCGCAAAATTTCCAAGATGACCTGATGCCTCAAAAACTGATTTTGACATTATTTGTGAGCCATCAATCTCAAGCATTCCATCACGTCTGATTAACTCTCTTCTCCAAAGTTCTAGAAATTTATTTTTTAATCCAACACCTGATGGTCCATACTCCCAAAATCCAGCCTGTGCATCTGAATACACTTCACAGCTAGGAAAATAAAATCCACGCTCAAGTGCTAATTTCATTACTTCTTCATAGTTCATAATAATGCCCCATATCCATGAAATAAATTTTTACGCAAACTCCTTTGCCACCCTGATATTCTCAAAGTCATCTCTTTCATCATCAATTGGTGTTTCTAAAATTATTGGAATTTTTTTCTTGTTTGCAAACTTTACAATGGCTGAAATTCCTTTCTCTCCAATTCCTCCCAATCCTAAATGATAATGTCTGTCCAAATTACAACCAAGTTCACCTTTAGCATCATTTAGATGCAAAATCTTCAAATTCTCAATACCTACATGTTTGTCAAACTCAGAAAATGTCTCCTTTACTTTCTCTTCTGTTCGCAAATCATATCCTGAAACAAATGCATGACAAGAATCAATACATACACCGAATTTCTTTGCAGGCTTTAATTGCTTGAAGATTTCACCTAACTGTTTAAAATTAGAGCCCACAGAATTTTTCTGACCAGCAGTGTTTTCTAATAAAATCATCACATCATTTTTTGTTTTTCCAGCTCTTGTTAATCCTTCAACTAATCGCTTAATACCAGCTTCTTCCCCCGTTCCCAAATGACTACCAAGATGTGTTACAAGATATGGTATACCTAACTGTGCACATCTCTCAACTTCGTTAATCAAACTCTTAACAGACTTTTCAAATCCATCATCTTTTGGTGATGCAAGATTTGGCAGATATGGCATATGTGCACATATTGCAAATCTATCAATTTTACTTGCCGTTAATTTTGATTTAAAATTTTTAATATCTTCCTTTGATAGTTCCTTTGCATGCCATCCTCTTGGGTTTCTAGTAAATATCTGAAAAGCTGAACATTCTCTCTTGACTGCATTATCCACTGCTTTGTCAATTGAACCTGATATTGAGACATGACAGCCGATCTGCATATTTGACAATTTTCTTAAAACATAATTTAAACCAGCATCAAAAACCAGATTTTTATGTAAATTAAGTAAATCATTATCATGATTGCATTAGGCCAAGATGAAATTGCAAAGTATCCATTTTTGGCAGATGCAGGCCAATATCTTAAAGATAAGGGCTTCACACTAGAGCAATTTGGAACAGATCCTGATCTTAGGCAACTAATCGACAAGGCATACGATAGAATTCTAGTGGCAGCTGATGGAAAAATCTACAAGTCTGATCTAATTGGAGACCATGTCTCAAAAGAGGCAGCACTTCCAAGGGAAGTTTTTTCATTTCTTTTGGCTATTGTATTGCTAAAACTATGTGGTATGCATACTCTAATCAAGAGATTTGCACTGGCAGAAGCTAGACGTGCAGAAAAGTATCTTGAACGAGATCTATCTAACATTTCAGACCAATCAAAAAAAGAACTAGCAATTAGAGTAATTGATGATCTCTTTTCAGTTCAGGTTGAAAAACAAGATGATTACTTTGTAATTCCAGTTTCGGATTACCTAAAGCATTCAATAAACTTTCATGAAAGAGAATGGAAATTAATTAACAGGAATGTAGAAAATGGATTGGTATTTTTAACTCCACATGAAACAGTTCGATTGATAAGAAAAGAATTGGGAACATACATCAATTCAAAAATTATCAATGCAAAAACTCCTGCAATGATTCCAGGATTTGAGGATTCAGTGAATAAATTAGCATTACTATCTAAAAAATTTGCAACTTACACCGTAACCACTGGAGAATATCCGCCATGCATTAAACACGCAATTGATGTGCTTGAGAAAGGTGAAAATCTTCCACATTCAGGACGATTCATGTTGGCAACTTTTCTTCTATCAAAGGGTCAGACAGTTGAACAAATTGCACCACTATTCAAAAATGCACCTGACTATAATCAACGTGTAACACTGTATCAACTCAATCATCTAGCAGGATCATCTGGAAGTGGAACTCAATACTCTTGTCCTTCATGCGAGAAACTAAAAACACAAAGTCTCTGTTTTGCAACATCAGAATGCGATAGTATCATAAACCCATTACAATTTGGAAAGAAGAGAAAATAATGCAAGAAGCTGATATTAAATTTCTAGAAGACTCGTTTAAAAAATACTATTTTGAGCATTTTGATCTTATTCGAGTACCTGAAAGAACATCAGAAAGAGAATTCGGTTTCCAAAAATTCAATTCAGGAATGACTCGTCATATTCAAATCAAAGATGACAAGGAATTGCATCTGTTATTTATGCAAAATATTCCATCTGATGTTTATTGCTCAAATGCATACTATTCATTTCCCAATTTACCAATGAATGAGAAAGATTGGAAAGAGGCAGACCTTATATTTGACATTGATGCCAAAGATCTCAATTTATCATGTAGAGAAAGTCACACAGTATCAATATGTAATGAATGCAATGAAATCTCAAAGGATTTGAATCAATGCAAAAAATGTAATTCAACAAAACTAGAAAAAAAATCCTTGCCATGCAAAAATTGTATTGATTCCTCAAAAGATGAAGTATCTAAACTATCTGAAATTCTAGTTGATGATTTTGCAATAAACAAGGAAAATATTCATGTTTATTTTTCTGGCAATGAAGGATTTCATGTTTATGTATGTGATTCTCAATTTCAGAAAATTGGATCTAGAAAATGT
>CAZBBN010000141.1:0-4147 GCA_964490195.1 uncultured Nitrosopumilaceae archaeon | reverse complement strand
TCTGAAAAAGATTTAGGACTTTTTCTCTTAACTGACACTACCGAAAGAAATCTTGATGAGATTCCATTATCTAAAATTATCAAAAAAATAATCAGTGTTGATGAAAAAACAGGAATTGACAAGTGTGCACAATTAATGATGACAAATGAAATTGGATCTTTAGTTGTAACTAGCAATGATAAGGTCACTGGAATCATTACAAAAACTGACCTTGTTCGATATTTTACCAAATTGGATTCTCAAAAAATTGTAGGTGAGTACATGTCTCCTTATTATGCATGGCAATATTCTGACACTCCTTTGTACAAAGTAGTGTTGAAAATGATTGATGAAAAAATTTCTAGGATTATTCTCCGTGATCATGAAGAATCCCCTGTTGGAATTGTGACGTTTAGGGATTTGTTTAATTTAGCATTAGATTTAGGAGAAAAAAAAGATGTACTTGATAATTCTGATCCTCTAATATCTGTAATATTTCCAAGAAAAGGATTCATTTCTGAGTCTGGATTTGGTGGAAGTACAAAAATTAGTGAAATTATGAGCAAGAATATTGTTTCTATAAACTACGATGATGATTTGATTAAAGTAGCAAAATTACTCTTGGAAAAAAACATCAATGGCGCAGCAGTACTATCAACACATGGAAACATTATTGGAATAATAAGCAAAACAGACATTGTTCGTGCTTTGGCCTTTTTACTATGAGGAATGAATTCTTGTTTAGAAAAATAAAAAACATTTTCCAAACGCTTAATTTTGAATATGTGAAAGATAACTTATGATAAACCCAGAACTGATGAAACTACTTGAAACAAGTGATGTTTTAGATGTACTGGGAGACTCTGTTTCGTATCAGCTACAAAAAATTCACAATGTTCATAGAACAAATGAAGGTAGAGATTGGTATGATGAACTGCCTAAAATTGTAAAGGGTAAATTTGACAGTTATCGAGAAGATTATGAACATCTTTCTATAATTCTAAAACTAGAGTCAGAACAAATGCGGATTGAAATGAACAAGGGCTACTACTATTGGCGCTTACTACGCTCTGCATGCCACACATACAGAAATGATCTTATAGAATATGATCAGCAGCTAAGTCATGAATTCAATCTACAAGAAACTGAAGCAATTTCAGATAATATTGTTCTAAATAACTGCATTGGAGTTTTAGATCAACATGCAATTGAAAAATAAACCTTGAATCTTTTTAAGAGAACCCATTAAATAAATACCATGGAAATAAAATCTGAAAAATCAATTAAAGAATATCTAAAAACATTATCTGATGATCTTATAATCCGATACTATCTTGATGTCGAATATAGTCCATTCCCTGTTTTAGTCATTGAAGAATACACCAGACGATTCAAACGTAAAACTAAAGACGAAATAATTAAAGATCTGAAACTGCAAGCACATTTTGCTCATAAAAAAACTCGGGAATTTGGTAAGATGGCAAAGAAACATCCGTTTATTGATGATGTAACTAAACAAAAGTCCGAAGAAATCTTCAATCATGCAAAGAAAAAAGGATATGAAATTAGCAAAAAATTAACCTACAAGAGTGGTATTTTAGGTTCCAAATTAAAAAAGAATACAAAATCTGGAATTAAAAGCAGCCTTAAAGCCGGCAAGAGGCTCAAATCTTCTGGCAATGATGAGTTGGAACTGTTGGGAAAACTAGGTGATTTACAAAAAGCAGGTATTATCACAAAGAAAGAATTTCAAGAAAAAAAGAAAAAAATACTTTCAAAAATCTAATTACACTTGGGAGAAATTACTATAATTCAAATAGAAAAATTGTTTAAATTCTGTTTTGTGATTTAGAAATTATTGAAAGAATTTCTTTTACTCTTCCGTATTTCTTGTTTTTATGATTAATGTATATTCATCATCTGCAGTATTTGCTTGAGCAACTGCTGGAAAATTCCAGTGGTAAGTGATGTCTGATAAAATTTGTGATGACAAACTATGTTCTGAACTTGAATTAAAAACTGTGCAATTAATTATATCTTCAATTGCATATTTTCCGCCACCACTAAAACAAATATCTCAAGGAGCTGAACCTTCAAATGTTACTTGTACTGAAGGAAAAGAACTCGTTTTAAAACAATCACATGGATTGCCTACATGTATTAACCCTTCTAGTGTTGAAAAATTAATTGCACGAGTTGAAACATCTATGTTTTACTTGATTACAATGATGAAAATAACACTTTTAAAATTTTTACACTTGAAGAATTTATCACAGAGTCTGAAACTGTAATGTGTTTTGGTGATACTACTGAATATTTGGCAAAACCTGCAACTGATGGAAAATATCCTGGTATAGTCATGATTCATGAATAGTGAGGCTAAATGATAACATCAAGGAGATGGCAGACAAAATTGCATCACATGGATATGTTGTTTTAGCAGTTGATCATTATGATGAGAAAGTAGCATCAACATCTGATCAAGCAAACAATTGATCACTTCATATGATTCTGAGAAAGGATTGCAAAATATGAATTCTGCAATTCTTTTCTTAAATGACCATATTCTTCAGAAAAAATTGGTTCTATTGGTTGGTATTTTGGTGGAGGTCAATCACTAAATCTTGCATTAAACAATACTCACATGAATGCAACAGTAATCTACGGAAACCTTGTGACTGATCTTGAGCAACTGTCTTCAATTCAATGGCCTATATTAGAAATATTTGCAGAATTAGACAAAGGAATAACTGTGGATTCTGTAAATCAGTTTGAATTAACATTAAATGAATTGAACATTTAAAATGAAATTCATATCTATTCTAGGGTTAACCATACTTTTACAAATCTTTCTGGTGCTGGATATGCCCTAGAAGAATCAAAAGATGTTTGGAGTAAAACTATTTCATTTTTAGAATCTAATCTGAAATGAATTAAAACAACCATGCTCATTATTTTATGAATTTCTTAAATATCATTACATCTAAATTTTGTAATGAGCCAAGATAATGGAAATTCTACCACCATCCCAGTTAAGGATATTATGAAAAAAACCTTAATCTTTGTTAATTCTACGACTACTGCATTTCAAATAGCAAAAATGATGGAACAGGGTGGAATTAGCGCTATTTTTGTAAAAGACAAAGAAAACTTCGTTGGTATTGTTACTGATAGAGATTTTGCAACAAAAATTGCCATAAATCAACTCCCATTTGATACGCCTGCAGAAAAAATAATGTCTTCACCATTAATCAAAATTGATCATAATGAACCCATCTCTACAGCAGCTAGGCTGATGAGTGAGAAAAAAATTCGTAAACTTGCAGTTTCAAATAATGATGAAATTGTCGGAATACTTCGATCCATTGATTTGGTCAACCATATAGCAAAATAGTCAAAACGTCCTAGTCTTTCTCAAAAATACTGTAACTGATATCATGTAACATACAGTTGCAATAATTTCTGAAATTAGTGATGCCATGTATGGTTCTATTCCAATTTCAAGAAAATAATACAGCGTAGGCCATCTAATCCCAAGATAGATTACTTCTCCTACTCCAAATGATGAAATCATGGCAAGTAATTCTTTTTTGATTAAATTTGATTTCATACTCTTATATCGTTCTACATTATCCCAGTAAAATAATCCTGAAAAAATTCCAAAATAAATGACGTAACCGATAACTATTGTGATAGTTGTGTTAAAATAATTTTCATAATCTGCTAGTAGTTGAGCAGCTACTGCAGATAGCGATGCTGAAATAATAAAACAGATCAGAAAATTTCTATTAATTTGTAATAACTGTGGATTTAATTTCATGATGTTTCTCTTTGGTAACTAATATTTTGTATTGACTCATAAATCAAACTATGAAAAAGAGATGTCAGTGGGCAAAAGACGAGCCAAATATTGCATATCATGATGAGGAATGGGGACGACCACAACATGATGATCAAAAGTTGTTTGAATTTTTGATCTTGGAAGGAGCACAAGCTGGTTTATCCTGGACTACTGTTCTAAAACGTAGAGAGAGTTATAGAATGGCCTTTTCTGATTTTGACGCTAAAAAAGTCTCAAAATATACTCAAAAACACGTACAAAAACTACTCAAAGATGAATCTATAATTCGTAATAAACTCAAAATTAATTCGGCAATCAATAATGCAA
>CAZBBN010000140.1:0-4176 GCA_964490195.1 uncultured Nitrosopumilaceae archaeon | reverse complement strand
TATTTGATAGACTAGGTGATAGAAAAAATCTTGCAAGAAATAGAATGCGTTATCTAGTAAACGATATGGGTTGGGATAAATTCCAAAATCTAGTATTCAAAGAAAGAGCAATTGTAAGGGCCACTCAATCTATTGTAACGCAACTTGATGTTGACACAACACCTGATGAAATTAAACGACCAATTAGAATTTCAGATGAAAGTGGTGGTTCAATTCCTGATGGTTATGCTAGATGGCTAAAAACTAACACTGTAAAGCAAAAACAATCTGATTATAGATCTGTGTTCATTACTCTTGAAGCAGGTGATATTACTGCAAATCAACTACATGCATTGGGTGATCTTATTCGTGACTTTTCATCAGAAGGCAAGGCTCGTTGTGGATTTGTGCAAAATGTTGCATTACGCTATGTATTGGAAGACGATTTACCACGATTGTATTCCAAACTACTTGAGGTGGGATTGGCAAAATCTGGTGCATTAACTATGACTGCGCCTATAGGGTGTTCTGGAACTACTTCATGTAATCTTGCCTTGACGAATTCTCATAGATTAGCAAAAGAAATCCAGAGAAAATTCTTAGAATTAAAACTCGATGAAGATGATGATCTAAGTGATTCCTCGATTAAGATAAGTGGTTGTCCGAATTCTTGTGGACAACATGGAATTGCTACTATTGGTTTCTTTGGCGGAGGAGCACGTCTTGGAAAAGACATGTATCCAAATTATCAGATGTCACTAGGAGGACGTTCTGACGGTGACACAATGCTTGGTGAAATATGTCTTAGGATTCCTGCAAAACGAGTCATTTCTGTAATTCTTAAAATCATTGAATTGTTTAAAGAAAAAAAGAAAACTGATGACACTCTCAAATCATGGATTCATAGAGTTGTAAGTGGGAATGAGGATTCTGATATAAAATCCATAAATGACATCAAAAAAATCTTAGAACCACTAATAATTCCTCCAACAAAAGAAGAAGATCCTGATTTCTATCTTGATTATGGTAGTGATACTAGCTATCACACAAAAACTGGAAAGGGTGAATGTGCTGCTTGACAGAATCAGGTAAAATTACAACTGATGTTGACTCTCTACGTTCAGAAATACGAGACAAAAGTGTTCGAGTAATTGATGTTAGACGCGAAAGTGATTACAAGCAAGATCACATTCCAACTGCAGTTAATTTACCATTAGCAAATCTTTTGTCTGACGATAGTCCTGAACGAGTCTTAAAACTCGTAAATTCTATGGGCATTGATGATGAGACTCCAGTTGTAGTTTATGATGACACCTTTGGTGCATTAGCATCAAGAGTTGCATGGACATTGGAATATCTTGGACATTCCAATGTGACATTACTTGAAACTACTTACAGTCATTGGAAATCGCTTGGCTTAGAAAATGATTCACAATCTCCTGAAATACAGAGTAAAGAACACTCTATGCATTTACGATCTGAAATTTTAGCAACATCTGATTATTTGGAAAGTGCAAAAACACGAGATGATGTAATTCTAATTGATAATCGAGAACGACTAAATTTTCTTGAGCAACATATTCCTGGAGCTATTAGTCTTCCTTACAGGACTCTTGCTAGCAATGACCATATTTTACGCTCAAAAGAGGATATGAAACGACTACTTGATAATCGAGGAATCACTGGAGATTCAGAAATTATTACCTATTGTGGTAGTGTGGGAACTCTTTCTGGTCTGGCATATTATGCATTAAAATCTGTAGGGTTATCTAACACAAAATTATATGTTCGCTCATTTAAGGAATGGAAACGTCTTCAGAAACCTACCGAAAAACAGGAAGATGCCAGTTACTGGGATTTGTCTGCAGAATAATTAATTTCGTTTCTAAGCTTTTTAGTAATTGTCACTTCAATGTTACCAAACAGAACTAACATTTTTTCTTTATTTTCAATTAGATAATCCTCCCCTCTGTCCTTTAGCCTAATCTTCCATAATCTTATTTCTCTGTGCTCATCAAAGAAATTTTCAATCATCTGCTCCCCTGATTTTGACGGATCTATGAATGTGTCAAAAAGTTCTATTGTTTTTTCAACATTTTCTTCTTCTATTGCTTCTCTAACCGATTGAATTACTCTACTTATTTCTTTCAAATTCTTTACTGGTTTTGGTAATGTCTTTCTTGTAATTCCAAACAATCCTTTCTTTTCTTTTCCCATTTTTTCTGCAACATTTGGTGCAAGATCATAAATTGGAATTCTACTTAGACCATCACGTTTTTCATTTTGTATGATTAATCCTTTTTCTAATAATTTTCTCAAAGCAGTTTCCGCATCGGCCTTATCTAGAAACGTTGTCCATACGATTGAACCCAATGTATGATAGCCTTGTCTGATTGATTCTAAAACAACCACTTCTTGAATTCTCTTAAACCCTTCTTCGATTCTAACATTGGTAAAATCTTTGTCTCGAATTGATCTTCTTGCATTTTTGACATCAATTTCAATTGAACGCTTCAAGGCTTCCAATGATTCTGGAACCTGATTAAGTAATGATAAGAAACAAGCTTTGTTGTACCAGGCCATTGCGTATGTTGAATCTGATTCAATTGCTTTATCTACTGAATCTAGCGCTTTTGAAAAATTTTTTTGCTCATAATGCACCAGTCCTTTGAGATTCCAAGCTTCTGGATTTGTAACATCTACTTCAAGAATTTTATCATATATTTTCAGTGCTCCTCCATGATCTTCTAAATGGAATTTTGCATATCCTAATTTCATTAATGTCTCGACATTATCCGGTTCAATTCGTAATGCTTGCTCAAATGCAATCACGGCATCTTCTAATTTTTCATCTGCCATCAAATTGATTCCTTTTTTAAATAATTTCTTACGATTATAGTCTGAATCAACTAGGCTTGTCTCTTCGACTTTGTCTTTTTTTACTTTGGATTCTTCTTTTTCCTTTGATTTTTTCCCGAAAGGTTTCTTCACTAGCTCAAATTGGCATTTTATCTAGATAAATACCATCCTTAATTGAGCCTAATTCATATTACTATGTCTGTGTGGATTGAAGCATCTAAATACAGAAATACTTGAAAATTACACAAACGAATGTGTCATCTCAACCCAGAATAGAAATTCAAGGTCAAGCACCATTTAAACAATCAGGTGTCTATGAAGTTCAAATTTCAATAACTGATAATGAGCCCTCTTATGATGCAATACGTACCAAACAATTCTCTTCATTATGGCGGGGAAATTTTCATCTTAGAGTAAAAGATGGTGTGTTTTCTGAGAGAATTGGCTCGCCTGAAAACCCCTTACCTTCATCAATTGAAACTCTTGATACTATTTGGATCGTTGTATCTGATCTATTTTCTTCATTACATTCTGTATTTTCTGTTCCATTGAAAAAATCTACATCTCAATTACATCTTGAAACTAAAACTGACACCAAAAAAACCATTGAAAAACAAAAAACAGAACAACTGCCAAAAACAACTGTTAGATCTACTAGATCTGCAAGTTTGCCTGGCGACAAAGGCCCTCTAGGTCCGCCAGGACCTGCTGGCGACAAAGGCCCTCTAGGTCCGCCAGGACCGCCAGGACCTGTTGGCAATAAAGGACCTGAGGGTCTACAAGGTCCGCCTGGTGACAAAGGAGCAACTGGTGATAAAGGTCCGCAAGGCGACAAAGGCATTTCTGGTGACAAAGGAATTACTGGTGACAAAGGTTCTACTGGCGACAAAGGTGACAAAGGTGACAAAGGAATCATTGGACCTCCTGGCGACAAAGGAGAAAAAGGTCCAACTGGTCCAATTGGAGAAAAAGGTCCAACTGGATTAAAAGGACCTATTGGTGATAAAGGAGAAACTGGTCCTACAGGACCTATTGGCGACAAAGGATTTTCTGGATTAAGAGGACCGCCTGGAGAAAAAGGTGACAAAGGTCAACAAGGACCTCCTGGCGACAAAGGATTAACAGGTCCAACTGGACCACCCGGTGACAAAGGCTCAACTGGTTTATCTGGAGTGCAAGGTGAAAAAGGACTTCAAGGACCGTCTGGTCCAGTTGGAGAAAAAGGCCCATCAGGACCACTCGGTAACAAAGGCCCTATTGGTCCACCTGGCCCACATGGTGATAAAGGATTAACAGGTCCAACTGGACCACCCGGTGACAAAGGCTCAACTGGTTTAT
>CAZBBN010000139.1:0-4223 GCA_964490195.1 uncultured Nitrosopumilaceae archaeon | reverse complement strand
ATGAAGCGATTCCGGGTAATCCAAAGCTTGCCGCAACAGATGCAACATTGACTATATGACTTGATTTTTTCTCTAACATTGAAGGGAGAAAATTTTTGATGCAATAAATCATGCCAAAATAATTTGTTTCCATTTGAGATTCTATATCATCTATTGAAAGATCAGAGACAGACCCATATATTGCAAATCCAGCATTATTTATCAAAATATCAATAGAATCAAATTTTTCTAACACTGTTTTTGACATTTCTTTTACTTGATCTTTTTTTGAAACATCACATTGGTAAACAAATGTTAATACATGAAATTTTTTTAATTCATTTGCAATTTGTTCAAGTTTATCTCTTCTTCTTGCAACTAAAATAATATTAGCACCGAGTTTTGCAAATTCTATTGCAGTTTCTTTACCAATTCCAGATGAAGCACCGGTAATTAGAACCACTTTATTTTTGAAATCCACAAATCAAAAAAATCGTTTGAAGATAAAGTGGTTTCTATATCTGATCATTTTGATATTTTACTCAAGGCTAATTTTACTAAAAGTAACCAAGTAATTATAATTGGTACGTAATACGTTGCAATTCGCCAACCAATAACTGCATTCCAGCCTACAATCTCTTCTGAGACTTTAAAGGCAAAAGGATCTAAATTATTTAGATATGCAACAATTCCAAACTCAGCCAAACCTGAACCACCTATAGTGATTGGCAGGTTTCCAATTGCATTTGCACCCATGACGGCCATGATAGAATCAAATGCATTAATTACATAACCAGTTCCCATTGCAATAATCATAAATGAAATTCCGTAAAATGACCAAGATGTAAGTGAAAAGAAAAATGAAATTGTAAAGATTTTTTTAGATTCAGGGGTTTTTAGATTTTCTCTACTCATTGTACATACTTCTTTCATCCAAATGTTTGTTTTATCAATAGCCTTGGCACCTTTCTCTTTCCCAAATCTTTTTGCTAGATTTGATAGTATTTTTGGAACTTGGAATGTATGTTTAGAAGAAAGAAAAAACATCACCATCCATAAAGATGTAATAATAATACTAGTAGCTAAAATAACAGCTGCTACCACATATTCACCATTCAACAATGCAAGGATTCCCGCCATTATAGATAACAAACCTGCGGCAAATACTTCAGTTACAATATCCATAATTGCAATCCATGCTGCTTTTGCAGGATTGACACCTTTCTTGTGTAAATAATAGATTATAACAAATTCTGCTCCAACAAACATAGGAGTTGTAAATTTGATAAATTCACTTCCCACTCTAACACCTATTAATTTGAAAAATGAATCAAAACTTCCAAGATATTTTCTTGTAATATATGCAAATTTAATTCCCTGTAATCCTAATTTTATCATCATTGCAATAATTGCACCGACAAACGGAAATATTCCAATTGCCAAGACATCATCTAATTGGATATCAAATCTAATAGCAATGATAAAAATAGGAATTAAGGTAACGGGAATAGCAACAAGTCTCCAATTCATTTGATAATTTTTTTGAGGAATCAAATATGAAAGTTGAGAAAATACCTAGTCATCAAAAAATATACATCTGGAATTAGGCATGAAAAATTGATTTAATTTATTCTTTTTTGTTGATTTTGAAGTTCTTGTTTTAGTTCTGCAAATAACTAGTCCGACATATCAAAATTAGATAGATTTCTTTCTTGTAGTTTTATGACTAAATTTTTAAGATAAATTTCTTTCTTAGATATACTTTCAATCATAATGAAATAGAACCAGATAAAGAGAAAGTAGAATTTCATTAAATTTTTTAATGCCGATTTGGAATTTATGAGAAAAATTAGATAATCAAGTTAGTTTGAAATATAAGCAAATAAAGAATCAGACAGGTTTGAAAACAATTTTTATTTCTGGTACTGCTGGTTCTGGAAAATCATTTCTTACATCAAAATTATATGATTATTATACAAAAAATGGAGCATTTGTAGCTGTTTTGAATTTAGATCCAGGAGTAGAAAGCATGCCGTATACTTGTGATGTGGATGTTAGAGATTATGTAGATATTGTATCTATAATGCATCAATATGATCTTGGTCCAAATGGTGCCATGATAATGGCAAATGATTTGATTGCATCAAAAATTGATGATATTCAAAATGAAGTAAATAGAATAAATCCAGATTACTTAATTGTTGATACACCTGGTCAAATTGAATTATTTGCATATCGTTCTAGTGGACGTTTTCTTGTAGAAAATATTGCATCAGATGAAAAAACAAATATTTTTCTCTTCGATGGTGCATTAATTACTACTCCAGTCAATTTTGTTTCAATTGCACTTCTTGCAACTTCAATTAGATTACGTCTTAATCTATCCACAATCAATGTAGTAACTAAAGCAGATCTTATTGAGGATAAGTTAAAAGAAATATTACAATGGTCTACAAATTTGAATTCCTTAGAAAGTGCAATTTCTAAAGAAGCAGATGGTGATACTTATTCATTAACAACCAATATTTTACGAGGTTTGAATCTAGGAGGATTTGCACAGGGTTTGATTCCAATTTCTAATGTAACAGGAGAAGGACTTGTAAATCTTGAAGGTGCTTTGAGCAGAATTCTTAATTTGGGTGAAGAGGTAGAAGATTAATGAAATCAATTTCTGTTAAAGCCCCATCATCTACTGCCAATCTAGGTCCAGGATTTGATGTATTTGGATTGGCAATAGATGCATTCTATGATGAAATTACATTAACTAAAATTAAAAATGGAATTGCGATAATTACAGAAGATGACATTCCTACAAATCCTGAAAATAATACTGCAGGATTGGTTGTAAAAAATATGAAAAAAAGATTTAAAATAAAAAGTGGAATTGAAATTAAAATTAAGAAAGGAGTTCCTGCTGGATTTGGAATGGGTAGTAGTGCTGCATCAGCGGCTGCAACAGCAGTATCATTTGATAGATTATTTGGACTTGGACTTGATAGAAATACTCTGGTAGAATTTGCAGGTTCTGGTGAAAAAGCTAGTGCAGGAGCAGTTCATTATGATAATGTTGCAGCTTCAGTTTTAGGAGGATTTGTTATTGTAAAGACTAATCCTTTAGATGTAATTAGAATAGATCCTCCAGTTAATCTTCGAATGTGTGTTGCAATTCCAGAACTTGATGTACCAAAAAAGAAAACCAAAGTATCAAGAGGAGTAATCCCAAAGAAAGTAAAATTAACTGACAGTGTTTTGAATATATCAAATGCATCTGCAATTGTTGCGGGGTTTATGAAAAAAGATCCAGAGATGATAGGCAATTCAATAAAAGATGTCATAGTTGAACCAGCAAGACAACATATGATTCCAGGTTTTGCTAAAGTAAAGCAAAATGCTCTAAAAGCAGGTGCATTTGGAGTTACAATTAGTGGTGCAGGACCTTCAATTATTGCATTTTCACAAAAATCTGCCAATTTGAAAAAGATTAGTTTAGCTATGGCAAAAGGATTTGCAGATGTAAATATCAAATGTCAAACAATAATTTGCAAACCAAGTAAAGGTGCAGCAGTTAAGAAAAAATGAATTTGAAGTAATATGAAAAAAGCGGTTATTGTATTTAGTGGGGGGGTAGATTCTGTTTGTGCAGTTTCATTTTTGAAATCAAAATATGAGTTATATGGAATTACATTTTCATACGGACAAAAAGCAAGTAATGAAATTACTGCAGCAAAATCTTTTGCAAAAAAACTTGGATTGAAACAACATAAGATTATTGATATTGGTTTTATGAAAGAATTGTATGGCGATTCTAATGTTTTGACAAGTTCAAAAAAGAAAATTCCAAGTGAATTTGAGTATTCAATAGTAGTTCCAATTAGGAATGCAGTATTTCTATCAATTGCCTCTGCGTGGGCTTTTACACTTAATGCCACATTAGTTGTATATGGAGCACATACTGGAGATCAACATTATCCTGATTGTAGACCTATTTTTGCAAAAAAACTTGAAGCTGCATTTAATCAAGGTGAGATTGATGGAATTAAATCAAAATTACGAAAAAATATAGAAATTTGGTCACCATATCGTAAGGGATTATCAAAAAGTGATTTATTAAAATCAGGAATGAAAATCTTGGGAAATTCTATTTTTAAAACTTGGAGTTGTTATTCAAATAAAAAATATCATTGTGGGATTTGTGAATCTTGTAATAATAGAAAAATTGCATTTGAAAAAGCTGGAATCACTGA
>CAZBBN010000138.1:0-4249 GCA_964490195.1 uncultured Nitrosopumilaceae archaeon | reverse complement strand
GAAAATCATCTTTTGATATTTCAGCTTGTTCCAGTATGAGTTTTAGTGTGGACTCTTTTATTGGAGAATGTCTTGGCCTGGAACTGTGTTCTAATTTTTTGTTTTGTAATATTGTGTGACTTCCTCTTTGCCTGTTTACAGAATATCCGAATTTACTCAATAACTTTATGATATCTGACCCATTGTGGTTTTTCAGACTCAATTTGTAAATATCGATGATGATTTTTTGATCGGGTTTGGAAATGTCTTAAATACCCTGTTTAAAGTTCCTCTTAAATCAAATCCAAAATTTATTTGTGATTTTTCAGCATGGGTTCAAATAAATGGCGACTAGGCAATTCCAAAAAACAAAATGGCCAGCTGAACCAGACAAAAGAATTCCTAGATGCCGCAAATAAACTCCGATGTTCGCTGATAACTGTACCCGTCTCCATTAATGAGAAAACTGCAATAATTGCATCTAGTGGAATTGTTGGCACTGGAATCCGCTCCTTTGAATTGTGGTGGGATGGACAAAAAAGAGAACTCAGCTTGGTACTGGTTGCAGAAAAATATGATCTTGATAGTTTCAAGCAATCATTTTACAACATGTATCCTAATGCTGGTTTTACAGATATTGGAGTTATCACTCCTGGCTGGTTTGACAAAAATGAGGACTACCAAATTTTTGACATTGGGACATATCACGGTCACTATGCTGCAGTATTTGATCAAGCCAGGGCACACCAAATAATCAGCCAAATTTCAAACACAATCCAGATTTCAAAATTTGCATGGATTCAATTCACTTTCAAATCACACAACTTTACCAAATTTTTCTTAAAGCATGTTGCACAATTAAATAAAAAATTTGCAGAAATCTCAAGCAAAAAGTATGTCAGTACAAAGGACTTGATAGTAAATCCATACAAGGTACCGGGAGACCATCCGGAACTTCGAAGTGACTTTTACAACAACTACAATACACTGCTAAAACATTCAACGGCAAAGATGCAGGGCTCTCATGCACTCATGAGTATCAGGGGACTGATTGCAAGTGATCAGGAATTGGACTTGAATTTTGATGAAATTGAATCAATGTCTATTGAGAACATCATCTCAAATCATGAACGCCTTACAAAATACAAATACAGACACGGTGATTTTTTCACATCAAATCCAAAAAAGGAAAAACATATCAAGATTGGAAAAAACAAAACAAAAAAACAAAGAATTGATATTTTTCCATCAAGACTATTGCCTGACCCTGTCCTTTGCATCTACGACGCTCTTGATGTGTACTTTAAGAAGGGGATTTTTGGTTACCATGACAGAAAACCACTGCCATTTTTGATTTTGAATCCATCAGAGATTCCACTATTCATTCACTTACCAACTCCTACAACTCCAAACATAAAGACCACAAGAAGTGCAATGATACCGCAACAACGGTCTGGAAAGATGGGAATTCAACTGGGATTGTTCAAAAGAGGTGATGCTACAGCATTGGGTGGAGAACTTGGGGGTATTTTTGGCCAACTAGTGAAATCAAGTGATGCCCATGCTTCAGTAGTTTCCACTGATGATTTCTCAAGACACATGTATGCCGTAGGTGCAACAGGAACTGGAAAGACCTCTCTGATTAGACTTATTTCAAAGCATCTTGAAATGCTGAACCTTGATGGTAAATTTCCAAATTCCTTTATCTATCTGGATCCAAAAGGCGATGACTCATTCAGGTTTTTCCAGCAATGCCAAAAAGAATCCATTGATGCAAAACATGTGCATTTTCTTGATCCTAATCTTACTAAATTTTCAATCAATCCATTGGAGTTGCCTCTACACATTCCTCAAGAAAGAGAGCAAGTAGTATCAAGGTATGTGGGTTATTTCATGGAAATTGTAAGAGAGTGGTATGGACAAAACCAAGTCTTTGTTCAGATGGAGAGAATATTTCGAGCCCTGCTGTATTATCTTTATACTGGAAATGATGCGCCTACATTCCTTGACATCCACAACATTGTAACTCGAATACAAGAAGACGGTGAAGATGTACTACAAGAGATATTTCACTCGATTGGAAAACCGGATTCGGAAATGAAACAGGCCCTCGAATCAATAGCTTCTCTGAGAGGAGACTCATTCACACCATTACTTAACAGGGTCGAACAATTTGCGACAGACCCGATACTAAAGCAAATTTTTTGTGTGCCTCACGGAACTGTAAATTTTACAGACTTGATTTCTCCAGGCCATTATACAGTTGTAAGGGTATCTGCATTGAACATACCTCACCATGTGCAGCCGTTGGCAATCCAGGCATTTATCATAAAATTATGGTTTACAATTCAAGAAAGAGCTACAAAAGTACCTGATGAAAAAGACCGAACCCAAGTAGTGTTGGCTTTGGATGAATTTCAGATTGTAAAAGACTTGCAGGTATTGCCGCTAATTCTGTCTCACGCCAGGTCTTATCGTCTTGGATTGATTCTTGCACATCAGACAACAGCACAAATCAATGACAAATTATTAGAAGAGATTACTGGTAACTGTGGAACCCAGTTTGCAGGAAAAGTCTCAGGTCGTGATGCTAGAAGAATTGCTCAGATATGGGATCCTCAGTTCTCAAAAGAAATTCAGCAACAATTGGCATCCCAAGAAGACTTTCACTGGACAATTAAAATGCGCGCAGATCCTGGCATAGAACAGCCAGCACCTGCACAATTTTGGCTGCATCATCCGCCAAAATTAAACATGGATGATAAACAAAGAGATGAGTTCATCGAAGCTCAGAGACAAAAATATGGGTGTGGTATAGTTGAGGGCTCATTTTTGAACAAAGCGATCTCTCAAAATATTAGATGGTATAGGAATCTACAGGTAGAGTTTCAAGAAAAGTCTGAGTGGTATGTCCTGTTGATTCTAAGACACGATACACTGAACCTCAAGTCCATTACAGAGCAATATCTTGATGGAACAACTGCCCGTGATCAAGTAAAGAAGATACTCCGTTCGTTGATGAGAAAGAAACTTGTCATCTGCACTGATTCAAGAAAAGCACTTTACACAATTTCAAAGCAAGCTCACTCTACATATTTTGATTACTCCTTTGAAGACATTGGAACTGCCAACGATATTGAACTGTTGGCCTCAGATGTTGCAGAGATGTATCTGAAGAAAAAACATTTTGTAGCAGTAGCAAATCAAAAGGTGAAAAAAGGCAAGCTGCGCACTGACCTCGTAGCATATCACTATGAGTCTGACACACCAATCTCAATTGAAATTGAATCATACAGTGAGGTTGAGAGTCATCCTGAACACGTGTTGCTAAACATGAAAAAATGGCCCGAGCTTGGTTTCAAGCGTTGCCACATATGGTCTAGAAATCCGAAGCTTCAACGAATCTATGATGCCAAACTAAGTGATAAAGAAAAAAAGTTAGTTACAGCACTAGTCTACAAACCTATGAAATGATTTTTTATTTTTCTAGCTGGTTTATCATGTCATCTAACTGATTCATTATTTCTTCTGTATTGTCATTTTCACTATGTTTTGACTCTTCAATCTGTGTTTCTGTACTTTTGATTGAATGCTCTGCAGGTATATCGTTTTGTTTTACTGTTTTGTGATTTTTTACATCTTCTCTTTTCTTGATAATACCTTTGAATTGATGTGGTCTGATCTCTATTCTGTCTGAGTATGCACAAATCTTGAAAAAATCTGACATTGAGTTTGATGCCTGTATGGCACTCTTTGGAATTGTGATTGTTACTGGATACTCTGATTTTCTTTTAGTCTTTTTAATGATCTCCGCAAACAGTATCTCATCTTCTGCCATACTTGATAATTCCGGCTCAGTTTTAAGTAACAAAACCATTCCGAAAATAGAAAGAAATACTGGATGTGATGTAAACTACTGATTCCCGCAGTGCCTGCTCTGCGGCATTGTTTGTTGGTGGAACTTCAAGATACAGCAGGAATGTAAACAAGCTACTTGTGCGTTCTTGAGTTTTGTGATGAGTTTTTGGTGCAAGTTTAGGTTCCCAGTTAAAGATACTTGACTACTGAGAATGTTACGACCACGCATATTTCATGTCGTGATACATTCATTCCTCGCACCCGCACATTCCTGTACGTGGAGAGTTGACAAGTGACAGGCCCATCTCTTCACCACACTCATGTTCTTCAATGCATCTCTTGCAGAAAATACCGTCATCTTGTAAGAATATACTAGATGATTGCAATCTGATATTTTGACTTGTTCAACTGT
>CAZBBN010000137.1:0-4261 GCA_964490195.1 uncultured Nitrosopumilaceae archaeon | reverse complement strand
AGATGCAAAGAAATCGACATGAACAAAACTGTAGACCAAGTCATTGATTCTATGAAGGATGAAAAATTTGATGAATTTACAAGGTCAGTTATTGATTCTGTTCACAAAAAACAAGGATATGACGGACAATCTCCTGCTCAGATGGCCTAATAAGATTTAGAAACTGTTTCTGAGTCTCATTTTATTACTCAAGAAAGGTTCACGCCTTTAAGGATTCAGAGTATAACTAAACTCCAAATGTTTTAGCATCTTTTTTACATTTTTGACGCTTTGAATCATTAGTCTTTGTGCCACATGTAACACAATGCAAATCCATTCCAAAAATATTTCGAGAATGTATTTTTGTTGCCTTGATAATCACAATTGCAACTATCAAAATACCTACTGCAATTCCAATCAATACTAGAACCATTACACTATACTACAATACAAACAGGAATGAAGATCTTTGATCCTATAGTTTGATCTTGTCACGTACACAAAATAAAATCATTCTTCACCAGCAACAAATTCTTCACATGCTGCTTTTGCTTTAACATCTGAAGTTTGCTCAATTGGATGTTTCATTAAATATGCACTGGCAGGTTTAATTGGTCCGCCAACACCTCTGTCAAGTGCAATTCTTGCTAATCTAATTGCGTCAATTACAATTCCTGCAGAATTTGCTTTGTCATCAACTTCTAAACGAACTTCCATGTTGTATGGAATGTTTGCCCATTGACGACCTTCAATTCTCATAAACATAAGTTTAGTATTTCCTAAAAATGGAATAAAATCAGATGGACCTACATAGATTTGATCATCATCTAATCTGTCTTTAAGTTGACTTTGAACACTTTCTGTTTTAGAGATTCTCTTTGATGCCAACCTATCTTGTTCTTTCATGTTTAAAAAATCAGTGTTTCCACCAACATTGATTTGATATGTTTTTTCAATTTTTGTTCTCCTATCGCTACATAGTTTGGCCAAAGTTCTGTGAACAATAGTAGCACCAACTTGACCTTTAATATCATCACCAATACAAGGGATGCTTTTCTCCTCGAATTTTTTAGCCCATGTTTCATCTGATGCAATAAAAGCGGGAATACAATTTACAAAAGCAGTATCAGTATCAAGACAAATTTGAGCCCAGAATTCAGTTACTTTATCAGAACCTACTGGCAAATAAGACACAATAATTTCAGCGCCAGTATCTTTGAGAATTTGTTTTACCTCATCAGCAATTTGCTCAGTAGTCTTTGTACTCGTAATTGGTTTAATTTTATTTTCTACCCATATTCCAACACCATCTAAAATTGGACTTTCATATATTTTAGCATCATTTTTTGGCAAATCATCTTTAGCAATCCAATTAACCATGTTTGGATATTCATAAATTGCCTCATGAAGTAATTTTCCTACTTTGTTTTCACCAACATCAAATCCACAAACAAAATCAATATCATGAATTCCATAACCTGCTAATTTATCATGTATAATTCCCGTAACTTCTTGAGAAGGATTTATTCGATAATATTCAATTCCTTGAATTAATCCTGAAAAACAATTTCCAATTCCCACTAAAGCAACTTTGATTCTGTCTGACATAGAATTGATCATCTTGCGACTACTTTAAGAGTAACTGTTTTAGAAAGATACTCTGAATGTTGTTGTAAATAATACTCAGAAAAGTATTTTATGAATCTATGACATGTTTTTAGATAATTTGGTTGAATGGTTGACATCAGATATCATTAGAAGATAGATATCAGGTTCAAACATCTTAAAATTTTGGAAATTATTTTTTGCTGATCTTTTTGATTTCATCAACAATTACTATCCATGTAATCTAAAAAAAATTCTTAATATATCTTGATTAACTACTATAATCATGAAATATTGTCATGATTGTTTAACTCCAATTAATAGTAATTCAAAAGAAGAATACTGTACTATCTGTAAAAGGGATAGAGCCCAGAAAGCAATCTCTACAGCTTAGGAATGATTTTCTAGTTAAACTATCACTTGGTGTTTCTGCATTGAATGTTTATGGTATTGATGAGAAATGTTAACAACAATCTTAGTTGGCTCAAGCGGAAGTGGTAAGTCAACTTATGCCAAGACCTTAGGTCAGGTAATTTGTTCCACAGACAAATATGTCGAAGAACAGGCAAGCATACTTGGAATAAGTTATGATAACGCATTCAAGATATCACAGTCAACTGGAAGATTCAAGAAATTTACAAAGTACTTTTACGAGGACATCGAGTACTGTATAAGAAACGACAAGGATTTTGTGATTGACAGAACTAACCTGGGCTCTGAAATTAGGTGCAGTCTTATTTCGAAACTCAGGGAAATGGCAAGAAAATATGGAAAAACAATCATCTTCAAAGGAGTCTATTTTGTTATTCCAGAGAATGTTATTTGGCAAAGATTGGAACACAGAAAAGTTATAGAAAACAAATCAATTCCTTCAATGCTTGTATGGGAACAAATTGAAAAATATGAATTGCCTACAATCGAAGAAGGGTTTGATTACTTGATCAAAAAACTATGAAAGTTACCACACAATTAAAACTCCTTAATTAGTAAATTCTCTACTCCTGACTTGCACATCCTCATCAAGTTTATTCCTAAACACTACCAATCTTCGCAAAGCCTCAAAATTTGCTATAACTGCTAGAATTATTAACATTATTGGAATTTGATTAGTTAAAGCACCAATTGTTATGAGTAATAGTCTTACATCTCTACCCATCCTAAATTTTGAACTTTTTTCCATATCCCCATCTTTAAAAATTGAATCGTACTTGTCACTAGTGTAACTATTAAGGAAGCTTCCAATTAGTGCAAAAAATCCAATCACCCATATGGTAATATCTCCTGTTATGCTCCAGTAACCATAGACTAGTCCTAAAATAACGGCAGCATCCACATATCTGTCTAAAACTGAATCAAGCCAGCCTCCATACCTTGATTGTCTTAATTTAAGACGTGCTACTTCCCCGTCACAACCATCCACTATGGAATGGATGTGAATAATTATTCCTCCTAAAATTAGATAAAAATATTCTCCATTAAAGAAAAAAGATGCACCAACTAAACCAATGATTGTACTAAAAATTGAAATCTGGTTTGGTGTAATTCTAGTCTTTAACAATAACTTTGAGATTCTCAGTGAAATTGGCCTGTTAAGAATCTGAGATACTGGTCCATCTGTGCTCTTTTTGAGTTTGTTGCAAATGAGCAACTCTGCGTTCTTTCTGTCTGTTTTATCATCAACGTCAATCCAGAAATTATCTCCAAGTGGCATGTATTTCATCTTGTGTCTTTGTGCTAGAATTTTTATTCCACCAGAAAGACCTTCATCTCCTTTAGAGATGCTTTGTTCTAATACATCAAAAATTACAGGATTGCATATGAAAATCCCCGTATCTATACAGTCATAATCATTCAGATCCTTACCAATTGTTTCAATTCTATGATCAATAGTTCGAACCTTTGTCGCATCATCTATGTTTATATGATCATCTGGATTTTTATCAACACAAAGGATACATTCATCTTTTTCAATTTTTATTTTTAATAATTTATTTAATATTCTGTGGTCATAGTTGTGATCAGCCATTAGTAGTACAAATGATTCCTTAAAATGATCTTTAGCCTTTAGGACTGAAATTGCATTACCTCTGGTCCACGAGTCATTTTGAACGTACTGTATCTTTACACCATATTTCTCTCCATTAGAAAGTTTTTTTCTAATCTTCTCACCATGATACCCTGTTACAATACAAAATTCTTTAATTCCTGATTTTTTTGCAGTAAGAATTACTCGTTCTATAAGACCAAGACCAAGAAGTGATACCAAGGGTTTAGTATCTCCGATAGGTCTTAATCTTGTTCCCTGTCCTGCTGCAATAATTAATCCTTTCATCTTTATCACTATTTGTTTATTTCATACATTATTTGATCCAGAGTTACTTGATTTGATGCAGCAACAAATGACAATCTAGTCATGGTTCCAAAATCTGAATCTAATGGTTGTGAATATGCATCCACAATTAAACCTCCTGCTTCTTTAATTAGTAAATATCCTGCGGCCATATCTTGAACTCTAATTTTATCTCGTAAATCAATGAGAACATCCATTGAACCTCTGGAAAGATATGCCATCTCAAGCGCATTTGTTCCAAAATGTCTTGTAGGACCGTGATGTTCAAAAATTGGTTGTAATTTTTTCAAGAGTTCGGGAGATGCACCGGATGTATTTACTCCAACA
>CAZBBN010000136.1:0-4306 GCA_964490195.1 uncultured Nitrosopumilaceae archaeon | reverse complement strand
CTTTCTCCCATACTGCATAGATCAGCATTTATGAAATATATGAATCTGCATTTTTTAAAAGTGAATCTCTGTTAATTGTCATCTCCAATACTCCTCTTTTACCAATCCATCTTCATTTTCAATTACTGCCATCTTATCTCTTAACTCTTTACTAATAAAAGAAAAAAATTCTGGATATACTGGGAATCTACACTTTAACTCAAATCCTGCCTCTTTTGAATCCGTGTCCACTTTGCTAATCTCAGGCCATGCAAATTCTGGATTGACAAAATCAGGAGTGAGTGGTGATATTCCTCCCCAATCATTAATTCCAACTGATAAGAAACTTTGATATGATTTGGGGGATAGATTTGGGGGAATCTGAATGTTCATCTCAGGCATTATTATTCTTGATAACGCAACAATTGTTTTGAAATAATTTTCATCAGCTGATGGTTCATTTTTCATAATTGTATCTGGTTTTGGTTGAAAGTTTTGTAAAATCACCTCTTGGATGTTTCCATATTTTCTATGCAGTTCTCTAATTGCTAAAATTGAATCCATTACTTCCTCAATCGTTTCTCCTATTCCTACAAGAATGCCTGTAGTCATTGGAATTCCTAGTTTTCCAGAATTTTCTAATACTTGTATTCTTTCCTTTGGTCTTTTACTTGCTGCCAAATAATGTGGCATTCCTCTCTCTGTTAGCCTTTCGCTGATGTTTTCAAGCATGATTCCCATTGAAACATTGGTTTTTTTCAGTTCTTTCATCTCTTCAAAATCTAGGTTGCCTGCATTAGTGTGTGGGAATAGTCCTAATTCTAAAGCTAATTCTGATGAATGAACAATATATTCTGTAGTTGATTTGAATCCGTTTTCTTTTAGCCAATCACGTGCTTCTTGATATCTTTGCTCTGGTTTCTCACCCGTAACAAAAAGTGTTTCCACACATCTGTATTTTTTTGCAAGTTGCAATAATTCTAAAATTTGTTGTTTTGACATTAAAGACATTTTTTCTTCTCCTGGCTCTGCTTTGTATGTGCAGTATGAGCAAGTATCTTTGCAAAGATTAACAATGTTGAAAAATGCTTTTTTTGAAAATGTAACAGTGTTTTTTTTGAATTTTTCTCTTAGATTTTGAGCGGTTGAAAAAAGTTCTCCAGGATCTTTTAGAGCGTTTTGATAAATCTCAAAAATATCTTCTCGAGATATTGTCTTACTCTCTAAAACTTTGTTTAAACTCTCAGAGTTTAAGACAAGCTTGTTCAACAGAATCATTCCTGACTAGAAGTATTTATTCTTGTGTTGCACTAATTTCCGTTTGGTCTCTGTTCGAGAACAATTGACAGATTTGTTGTTCTGCCATCTCTTAAAATCTTCAAAACCATTTCGTCTCCGATGGTTTTTGCTCGCTGAAGATGTATCAAAATGTCGTCAATTTTTCTAACTTCTTTTCCATCTACTGCTAATATGATGTCGCCTCCAACTACATAACTGATCCCATCAACTTCTATTGTTTTATCAGATCCAATCAAGCCCGCCTTTGATGCTGGACTGTCTTCTACAACTGTAACTACCATAAATCCCACTGCATCCTTTAACTCCAAAACTTTTGCCAAGTCAGGATCAATGTCCCTGCCTGAGATTCCAATCCATGGGTGTTTGTATTCTCCTTTTTCGATAAGGGTCGGCACAATTTTTGCAACAGTTTGTGATGGTATTGCAAATCCTACCCCTGTAAATTCACCAGTAGTTGATTGTATTGCAGTGTTTATTCCAACAATTTCTCCTCGCATATTTAGTAATGGTCCACCTGAGTTTCCAGGATTAATTGCAGCATCTGTTTGAATCACATCTGGAATTGAATAACCATTTCCTGATGGTAGCAATCGTCCTAACTGACTAATAATTCCCGAAGTCATAGAGCCAGATAATCCAAATGGATTTCCAATTGCAGCTATTGTTTCTCCTACTTGGAGATTAGATGAATCCCCCAGTGACAATGGATGTAAAAGTCCTAAATCTGCATTAACCCTGACTGTTGCAATATCTGTGAATTCATCCACTCCTATTACTTCTGCATTGTATGATCTTCCATCAAGAAATGTAATGACCACTTTTTTTGCATCTTTAACAACATGTGCATTTGTAATAATGTGTCCTTTTTTGTCAAAAACAAATCCTGAACCTACACCATTCACAATATCTGCAGATTCACCTCTCTGAACATTTACTCTAACTACACCTGGTTCTGATTTTTCAAAAATTTCAATTAATGATAAGTTTTTTGAGTAAAGCGGAGTTGCTTGAGTGACTGTACTTGTTGAATGGCTGTCACTAACTATGATTTCAGGCTTTAATGATTCTGGAGGCGAAATAAACAAAACTGTGAACAAGACTAGTACAACTGCAGCACCAATTCCTATTCCAACAAATACTCCTGATTTATCCATGAGAATTTTATTTTCCTATTTTCTATCTAAAAGGCTTGCTATACACTAATTGAATTTTGAGTATGATCCTTCATGGAATAACTTCTCCCCCTCCATGTAACTGATGCACTGCTCTTTGCCTGCAACAATCCACTCAGAAATCCTAAAACTACTACTACGCTTCCCAGGGGTGCAAACAGCGCATGAATTAACCTCAACTGCAATCCCATCTTTACCTCGATAATTGCCCCTATGTAGATTAGACCTGATGCTGCTGCTGCAGATATGAAAAGCATTTTTGCAGATATTGTTTCAACTGGAAGGAGCACTGACATTGCAAAAACTGGAAATGGAACAAACAACAAGAATGCTATTGCAAAGAATATTGCTATCGCAATTTTTCCACTCTGAAGGTACAGTGGAATCATTAGTCTTTTTAGGGCATTCCATAATGTGCTCTTGTCTCTTGCCCATACAGCATCAATTATGTGATCTCCTCTAACCAATCTCATCTTATGTCCTGATTCTTTGACTTTTTTTCCAAGTGCCCCATCTTCAATAATTTCCTGTTTTACTCCCTCATGCATTCCTACTTCTTGGTATGTCTTTTTTTTCAAAATAAAAAAACTACCAAAAAAATAACCTGTTTTTTTTGCAGGATTATTTACGTTCAATGCAGAAAATCTGCTATGCAAAAATGTGGAAATCATTGGAAGTGTGATCTTTGTCCAAAAATCAAATGTTATCATTTTGGGAATTACAGATAATGCATCTAAATTAAATGATGTTAGATGTCCAACAGCTAATGATATTACATTTTGAGAATGTTTCGTATCTGCATCTGTAAATAACAAAAGCTCTCCAGTTGCTTTTTTGTATCCTTCCATACATGCCCAATTTTTCCCCATCCATCCCTCTGGTTTGGGTCTTGCAATTACGGGAATAATTTTGGAGTTTTTCTTTGCATAATCTAAAATTATTTTTCTTGTATTGTCATCAGATGAATCATCTATCACTATGATTTCATAATTTTCATAATCCTGATCAATTAAAGAATTCAAACAATTACTGATGAATTTTTCCTCATTTCTTGCTGGAAGAATTATTGATACCTTGGGATTTAATGTGGATGTATTTTCAAATTTATCAAGATACGGAGTAAATCTAAATGAATCCACCATTGATTTGATAAGAAAAACCCATGCCCCACAAATTCCAACTAAAATTGCAGTTAATGAATAATTGATAATGTCTAAAACTAATTCCATAAATTTATCTCTCTATCTCTTCTTTGATGCTCTGCATAGCTTGCTCTGTTCCGCTTCTGATGTGATTTTTAATCATGCCTGTAAACATCCCCATCATGCCGGTTAGTTTTATGTTCCATATTGTTCGGAGTATGGTCTTTTCTTTATTTGGAATGACTGTAACTATTTTTTGTCCACCAATGATACCTTTTGTGAACTTGGTCTCTATTCTCTTTTTAGGTTCTAGTTTTACTTCTTGCAGGCATTTTTGATCCCTAAACGCAATTGTGATTTCTCTTTTGACTACGTCTCCTTCTTTTGACAAATTCTTGACCTCTTTTGTTCCCTTCCAAAATTTCGGTTCATTGTCAATGTCTGAAACTATGTCCCAAACTTTGTCAACTGTGGCATTGATCTCTACTTCTACTTCAATTGTAGCCATGTACAAAGTCATTTCTTCCGCATTAAATATATTAGATTCCAACTATATTGCAAATAGACTGTGATGGGCAACATGCCTAAAATCCGGAACAGTAACTCCAGTTCCAATGGCGTTTGCCATTCTTCCGTCACAGTCACTTAAAATTTAAAAGAAAATGAAACCAACAAAATACATGCCAAAAATTGAAACCTTGGACGGTGCTGGTT
>CAZBBN010000135.1:0-4317 GCA_964490195.1 uncultured Nitrosopumilaceae archaeon | reverse complement strand
AAACCTGATCTACTGGTACTGTTTAATCAAACAGATTTTTGATGAAAATTTACGGATTGTATTTTTGTTTTTAATTAGCAGTTGTGAGTAATAATTTGATTGACTATTTTCCAAATTACTTTGCTCTAATGATGTTGCATTATGCTAAAAAAGTTAGCCTAGGCTAACTTTATATGATCATTGTGCTTGTAAAATATCAGTAATGGAAAAATCACGCTCTAATATCATGATCGTGTTTATGATCCCACTGTTTGCAATATTTGCATTTTATTTTATATTTTCAGAAGGGATTAATGCTCAACTAGAAGAACAAACATTTGTTACTCATACAGGTGCTGTAGTAAAAACTTCGGGAGATGTATTGGATCCTGTATATCAAGTATCTGAAGTAGAATTTGATCCTGACAAGTATCTGAGGGAATTTAATTACGGTAGAGTATCGACTTTAGATAATGGTCAAACACTAAGAGAGTTTACCATAATAGCTGAAGATGATAGAGTACAGGAAATTTCTCCAGGTATTTTTTACAATGTCTGGACATTTAACGGAACAGTTCCAGGACCTACACTCAGAGCAACAGAGGGAGATTTACTAAAAATTAATTTTATCAATGACGGATCAAAAGAACACACAATGCATTTTCATGGGATTCATCCTGCTGAAATGGATGGAGTCTTTGAGATTGTTGGAGGAGATGGAGGTAGATTCACTTATGAATTTGAAGCAGGACCAGTAGGAGTTCACCCATATCACTGTCATGTTATGCCACTTGAAGAACACATTTCACATGGACTTTATGGCGTTTTCATAGTTGATCCAAAAGAAGGTAGACCTGCGGCAGATGAGATGGTCATGGTACTAAATGGATTTGACACAGACTTTGATACTGAAAATAATTTCTATGCTGCAAACACCATTCCATTTTACTATCAACATCATCCTATTCAAATCAATAAAGATGAACTGATTAGGGTGTATGTTGTAAACATGGTGGAGTTTGATCCAATAAATAATTTACATTTACATGGAAATTTGTATCAGTACTTCCCAACAGGAACAGATATTATTCCATCTGAATTTACAGACATGATCACTTTATCCCAAACAGAGAGAGGCATAATGGAATTCAAGTATCAATATCCTGGAAAATATTTGTTTCATGCACACAAAGTCGAGTTTTCAGAAAAAGGCTGGATTGGGATATTCCTAGTAAAAGATAACGAAGGTATCCAGGAAATAGAGAATGGAACTTGATAGTAATAAACTCAAAGTAAAAGTTGTTGTAAGTGGAATAATCCCATTTATTTTCATTATCATTATGATTGCATACATTTTTGGTCCTGGTGCTGAATTGTTAGATTTTGGAGTACCTCTTGCTGAAATAACTATTGAAAAAATAGATTTTGTCGAGTCTGAAATTCAAGCAACTGTTAGAAATACTGGTCCGATTCCCGTCGAAATAGCTATGGCTGATGTAAATGATAGAATTCAACCTGCAGCAGTAGAACCTGATAGATTCTTAGAAAGATATGAGACAGCATTAGTTAGAATTCCATTTGAGTGGAATGTTGCAGAACCATATGCTGTTGGAATTACAATTGATGATGGAGTAAGATTTGAAAAACAAATTGAGGCTGCAGCTCCTGCTTTAGAGCCCACTCTTGATCTTGCAATATTTTTTGCAATAATTGGAACATATGTGGGAATTATACCTGTGATGATAGGATTATTGTGGCTTCCATTTATCAAAAAAATTAACAAAAACAAATACCATTTCTTTTTGGCATTAACTATTGGACTGTTGCTATTCTTGGGAATTGATTCTATTGAAGAAGCAATAGACGTTTCTAAAGAAAATCTTGCAGATGTCTTTAATGGAACATTACTTGTTGCCACAGTTACAGTACTTTCTTTTCTAGGATTATACTATGCTGGAGAAAAATTACTAAAAAAATCAGAATCCTCTAGACTTACAAAACCTGTAGCAATTGCACTGATGATTTCCACAGGAATTGGATTGCATAATTTTGGAGAGGGGCTTGCAATTGGAGCAGCCGTTGGTGTGGGCTCGATTGCATTTAGTACTTTTTTGATTGTAGGATTTGCTTTGCATAATACTACTGAAGGGATTGCAATTGCAGCACCAATGTCTAGAGAGAGAAAAGTGATTGGAAAACTAGCAATGATGGGAATGATTGCAGGCTCTCCTGCCATTTTTGGTGCTTGGGTAGGAGGATTTGTATATTCACCGTTTTCATCTGTAATATTTCTCTCAATAGGTGCAGGTGCCATATTTCAAGTAATTATAATTATATTGAAAATGATTCAAGCAGAATGTAACAATACTCTTTCAAGTGCATCTGTAGTCTCAGGCATATCTGTAGGGATGGCGATAATGTATCTTACTGGCATTCTAATTTAGCAGCAATATTTTACATTTGTAAAGTTGTGATAATAAATATAGATACTACACGTAAAACGTATGCCTCACGAATTAGATGATATTGATGTTGACATAGTAAGATCACTTCAACAAGACGGAAGAAAATCCTTTAGACAAATTTCAAGAGATCTCAACATTAGCACTCCAACAGTCCAAGCAAGATATCAAAGATTAGTCAATATTGGTTTGATAAAATCCATATCTCCTGTTATTGATTCTACCAATATTGTAGATACGAAGAAAAAACTAATCAAAACATATGATGGTAATGAATTCTATGATGTGGATCTAAAATCAGGCATGTCTATAAAAATGAAATGTGATTTGTGTGATGGTTCAATAGGGAACAAACCACATGTTTTAAAATTTGCAACTTTTGAGAGGTTTTTTTGTTGCAATACATGCAAAACACAGTACAAAGAAAAAAACAAAGGACGAATTCAATCAATCATAGATAAGGCAGAAGAAAAATGATTTTACAATTGTAAATTACTATTGTTATTTATCACATAATTTATAATCTATGTGTATTAGATTGTTTTTTTCAAATAGATCAAAGATTTTGCTTGGAGGAGTAGTTTTTAGTGTTGCTTTGATTTCGTTGACTTCGCTGGTCATACTGCCCCCTGTATTAGCACAAGACAACTCTTACTCCTCTGAGAATTTACAAACAAGAAATGACTTTCAATCATCAGAGAAAATTTATTCACTGACTGAACTTTTTGATCGTTCTGAATTTGGAGTGGTAAGTATTACTGTCACAAAAACATCTGAGATTGGTGATTCTAACAGTGTTGGATCTGGATTTGTATTTGACAAAGGAGGTCACATTATTACAAATAATCATGTTGTTGAAAACTCAAAGAAAATATCTGTAACATTTATTGATGGAACATCATATCTAGCACAAATTGTAGGCACTGATCCATATGCAGATATTGCAGTAATCAAATTAGATGTGAATCCTGAAAAACTCCATCCGTTGCCTATAGGAGATTCCTCAAGCCTCAAGGTAGGAGAACAGATAGCTGCAATTGGAAATCCATTTGGATTATCTGGCTCCATGACTTCAGGGATTGTGAGCCAACTGGAAAGATTGCTTCCAACAGGTGTGGGAAATTCAATCCCTGATGTAATTCAAACTGACACTGCCATTAACCCTGGAAACTCGGGAGGTCCATTACTTAACATGAAAGGAGAAGTCGTAGGAATAAACACTGCAATCTATTCTAATGATGGTAGTTTCTCAGGAGTTGGATTTTCAATACCCTCTAACATTATTTTAAAAATTGTGCCAATACTAATCAAAGAAGGAAACTATCAACATCCCTGGATTGGAATATCCAGTGCAAATATCACTCCTGTTCTTGCAGAATTATTGAAACTTGAAGATGCAAAAGGAGTATTAATCATGACAGTTGTAAAAGATAGTCCTGCTGACAAGGCAGGACTTAGAGGATCCTCTCAAACAGCAGTTGCTGATGATATTGAATATGTAGTAGGAGGCGATGTCATTTTGTCAGTTGATGGAAACGAAGTACGACAAATTGATGATCTTTTAACTCATCTGCAGCGTAATAAAATTGTTGGAGATACATTAAATCTGGAAATATTACGTGATGGAAAAATAATTAATATCATTTTGACTCTTGAAGAAAGACCAAAACAATAAAATGAAGATATCCTAGTATTCTTTTTTGTTTTTTTCTTGTTTTTAATTTTAATTTAGTAAATGCTGAAACTATTAAAATCCCTGAATGGGTTTTTGTAACATGTGGTTTTTGGATAGATGAAAAAATTTCAGATGAAGAAATTATTCCCATGTTAACTTATCTGGAGAAAAATAATGTTGTTGATCTTATTTTACATAAAA
>CAZBBN010000134.1:0-4332 GCA_964490195.1 uncultured Nitrosopumilaceae archaeon | reverse complement strand
AAAACTAATTAAATAATTATATAAAATAGAAAATAAAAAAATTACAATTACAAAATCAAAACAGAAAATTACTGTAAAGGAATTAATCGAGATCTGTAAAAAAGAAGTACATGAGTTCGATAAAAAATATTTGGTTTACAAAAATTTTCGAGATAAAGGATACATCATCAATCCAGGAATAAAATTTGGTTGTGATTTTGCAGTTTATGAGAAGGGTCCAGGCATTGATCATGCACCTTTTTTAATTCAAGTTTATACTAGAAATGAATCGATTTCAGCTACAGGAATTGTTCTTGCAGGACGACTTGCAACTACAGTTAGAAAACAATTCATTTTAGCTATTCCAAAAGGAAAAGACAAGGTGGATTTTCTTGCTTTGGATTGGTGGAAAGCCTAAACGGATTTTATGTGACCAGCTATTCTATCATAAATGTCAAAAAGTTCTTTTGTAATTCCAAAATCCAAATGATTTTTCCATTTATTTCTAATTCGAATTGCACCATCAGTAGGTTCAACATAGATTGTTGCATCATTAACGGATTGTTTTGCAATCATCTCATTTAGATCATCATCTGCATTGAGTTTTGATGCTAAACTGCCAGCTCCAATCCATTCAACTTTTTGAACAGTCTTTGCTGCAAAATGACCTTTTGTAATAAGTTTTGTTTTTGCAACAAAGTTTCCAACTGCAGTGCCAGAGTCTTTTTTTACAATAAAATGTGCCTGAAACCTATCTAAGGCACCCCAAGGAAGTGGATTTGGATCTTGCATTGTTATCCCTTTTGAATAATTTGTATTGTGTCAATGTTTGAGTTCTTGACATCAAGACATCCTCTATTAGTTATCATTCTAGCTGTATGAGCAAAATATCTACTATAATAATCACCTTTTTCAACATCATCAGTACCAATTTCTTTGGGTTCAGAATCAACCCCAATCTCTTTTAGCATACGGCTAAATTTCTCAGGCCATGTTTGATAAACAAATGTATCTGATTCCGTATCATGCATTAAAAATCATGAATCCTACCCACAAATAAAGATATCAAGAAAAAAGACACAGAGATCAATCGAATTAAATATCACAGAAGTTTTGAGTCTTTATCTATGCCAAAATTCCAAAATAAAATTGCCCTGATTACAGGAAGCGGAACTGGAATAGGTAAAGCCATTGCTACAAAATTCATTGAAGAAGGAGCAAGTGTGATAATCCTTGGAAGAAGAAAAGAACCATTAGAAGAAGCAGTAAAGGAACTTGAAGAGAAAATCCCTCAAGGCACAAATGCGTCAGTTAGAATTTTTGCAGGAGTTGATGTTGCCGATGAGATAGCAATGAACAACATGTTTGATACACTAAAAAATGATAACGTTACAGTGGATTACATCATAAACAATGCAGGAGTTTCAGGTCCTGTCACATGTTTTGCAAATGCTCCACTTGAGGAGTTCAAAAATACAATTGGAATTCATCTAACAGGTACATTCTGGGGCTCCGTTCAGGCACTAAAAGTAATGAAAGAGGGCGGAAAAATAATTACAATTTCAACATTCTTTACAGAAGAAAGACCATTAGAACAAAGACCATACAGATTTAGAAGTCCATATACTGCAGCACAGGGAGCAAAAAATAGATTGGCAGAATTAATGTCATGGGAATTAACAGACAAGAGAATAATATCTATTGCAACAAATCCAGGCCCCGTACATTCAGATAGAATTTACAAAACAGTCTATCCAAAAGCAGCAGCAGAATTTATGCGCGTAAGCGGATTTGAAGATTTATCTCCAATTGAAGTGGAGCAAGCCAATAATGAATTACTGCCATTGTTAGGAGAAGATGAAAATGTAATCAAGGAAGGAATTGTAAGCGCAGCAACAAAACTTGCAAACGGCAAAGATGTTTCTAAATTAACTGAGACATTTACAAATCTATTAAACAAAATACAAACTATTGCAGAAAAAGTTCAAAACAACACATCACATATGATTGCAAATAAGGAATTTCTCTCACAATCTCAAGTTGCAGAATCAGTACTCAATCTGTGTGATGACGAAATTGCAAAAATAATTAACGGTAAAGTAATTCCAGGCGACAGAGTATTTTATCCAGTCAAACCACATATTGGAACCACCACGCCAGGAGTTCATCAACCAGACTTTACAGGAAAAGCAATTGTTTTTACAATTGATGCAACTGATAAAGCAGATGCTGAGCGAGTTGAATTTTTGGCACAGCATGTTGAGAAAAATGGAGGAAAAGTTGCATGTTTCATATCTCAATCAACATCAACTGAACTTCAAGAATATATCAGTAGTAAATTTCACTCTCATGTAGTAAACATCAAAAATCCTGAAGAAGTTGCAAGATGGCTAAACACCGCAAAAACTAACATCGGAGAGATTTTAGGAGTGATTCATGTAACAGGAAAGATTCCAGTCATATCAAAATTAACAGAATTATCAAGGTCAGATTGGGAAGCATTAACCGAAAAGTTCATCTCGACTCCAGCAACAGTTGTACAAAGAACACTTGAACAATTTGTTCCAGGAGGAACCAAGGATCCACGCCTTTACAAAGATGCAAAAGGCGCAATCATGATAATCGGTCCAGACCTACCAATTGGTAAAAAAGTTACAGGAACACAAAGAGCACAAGTGGAAGTTTTCAGAGGAGCGCTAAGACCATTTACAACCACAGTAAACCAAGAATTAAGCGACGTTTTAAAGTCAAAAATCAGAATGTTTACAATTTTCCCAGGTTCAGTAACGGGTTCAGAACCCGACAATCAAAGAATTGCAGATGCATTTAATTTTCTAGTATCAGATAATGCAGCATCATCATCAGAGATAGTTTTCTGTATCGATGAATTAAGATAAGAATGAAAAAATTCTCAGAATTCAAAGTAGGCGATTCATTTTATTCAACATGCAGTATTTCAGACAAAGAATTAGAAGAATATCTAAATTTTTCTAGAATAAGAAATGCGTTCTTAGAAGACAGGAAAAAAGGAGAACAAAAAATAGTTTCAGGAAGGGCAATCCTATCCAGAATGGAAGGGGAATTTACAAGACTGAGTCAAATTTATGGAAACCATATTGTTTTTGTTGGAACAGATGGAGATCCAGAATGGGAAAACAGAAACACACGATTTTTAAAATCATTGTCTACGGATCAAGTTTTGAAATTAAAATTTACAGTATCACAAAAAGATGACATTGATGAGGAATTTGGAAAGATTGGAATTGATTATGAGGGAACTAATCAAGAAGGGGAAATAATCGTTCTTTCAAAAAGAAATATTTACAGAATAAAGAAAGAACCGACAAGATGAGTAACTAAAAAATCCACTAACAATAAATCATTTTTCACATTATTTCATTCTCGGTTATAGGCGTAAATTCTGAGATTTGCAAATATTTGATTGAAAATAAAGGTATCAAACTAATTTCATTAACCTTGCAAGTAGCATAGCTAGAAAAACATGGTGTTTAATTAAAAGTCAAATATTGCAATTCCATTTATTTTTGTGATTATCAATTCTGACATTTGTATAAAATCTATTTACTCTGAATTTACAATATCATAATGTGGGTTTTGAAGAAGAATTTGTAAATATTGAATTTGAACCAATATTCCAATTGTTGCTTACAATTACTCTAGGGGGATTAATTGGATTTCAAAGACAATTAAAACACAGACCAGCAGGTTTAAGGACACATATGTTAGTAAGCCTTGGTGCGACAATGTTTACGATCATATCGCTTTCATTTGACATAGAACCTTCCAGAATTGCCGCAGGTATTGTTACAGGAATTGGTTTTTTGGGGGCAGGAAGTATTATTGCACATAAAGGGCACATAAGAGGGATAACCAGTGCAGCCACACTTTGGGTTGTCGCTTCAATAGGTCTAAGTGTTGGAGTTGGAGAATATATCATAGGTATTATTAGTGCATTATTTGTTTCTGCAATTCTACAGTTAGGAAGGATTGAAAAGCATACAGATATGAACCAAGATGAGTATAAAGGATTCTAAAATTCAAAAGTAAAAATCTAGAAAAGAACTCAAATGGAATCTTTTTTCCTTTTTTACAACATTCAAGAAAAGAAATCATTTGAGGATTACTATCACAAATAAAAAATGTAAAATACAAGAGAGCTGACTAGTCTCCCCGACCCAGATCAAAAGACCTGATGAACATTCCTATTTTACAAAATAACTATAAAAGCACAAGAGAAAATTCAAGGCTAAAATCCAAAAAATCCAGAATTGTCAGATACTGAATCAAAAAAGAGTTTTCCAGCAGCTAGTAAAATCACAACAGAGATAATAA
>CAZBBN010000133.1:0-4356 GCA_964490195.1 uncultured Nitrosopumilaceae archaeon | reverse complement strand
AATCATGGCAGTCTCTTGCAATTACTTTTGGAGATAAATTATTTGCAACATCACGAACTTGTAAATTAAAAAGACCAATATTTTTAATCAAATCAATTTCAGACTTTTCTTTGAGTAAGGAAAAATCAACATCAATTGTTGGAGTGCGATTTGCTTTCTCCAAAATTCTAGATGCCCTTGCATGAGTATACTGTATGTATGGTGCAGTATCTCCTTCTAAACTAAGAGATTTTGTCAAATCAAATGTTATAATTTTGTCCAAATCTTGTTTTATCATTTCATAACGTAAAGTAGCAACTGAAACATTGTGGGCAATTTTCTCAATTTCAGACAGATTCATTTCAGGATGTCGCCTTTGAGTTTCTTCTTTTGTTTTTTCTTTTAATAATTGATAAACAGAATCTGCATTAACATACAATCCTTTTCTACCAGACATTTGAGCTTGTTTTCCTTCAGTATCCAAACCAAGTGTCTTTGCAGTTTCTGAACTGAGAGTTACGGATTCATAACCAAGATGAACGTATGCGTCAGGAGAAGACTTGAATTTTCCCATAAGAGATGTAATGATTTTTTGCAGTCTTGCCTGACGAGAATCAATTACAGTGACTACTTTTTCTCCAGTAAAGTTTTGAGAAATTGGATTGTTTTTGTTCAAAGTGGTTTGCCAAAGTTCTTTAAAATTAGGCTGTTCTTTCTCATATTTTTTATAATTAAACGGATCTTCAAGCAATCCCAGCTTCCAAGCAGCGTATGGAATATCCTTTGCAATGTAAGTTGCGGTGCCATTACTACGAACTATTACCTTATCATCTTCTTTATTTTCGCCTCGAATTACCCAGCAACCCGCATTCTTTCCTTCTTTTTCAAACTCTATTAGAGACATTTCTTTGAGTTTTTCAAAGATTTTACTCCATAAGCCAGAACGAATAATCTGAGATTCAAAATTTAGGCAGTCATAAGAGACATCCAAATTCCAACATGTTTCTAGCTGACATGCTAAAACTTTTCTTGTGATTTTATCTGCAAATTTTGCAGTTTCAGAATTTTCGTCTTCAAGTTCTTTGAGAACGTTTTTCCTTATCTCTTCAAGACCAGGGTCTGCTTCATATTTTTCAGTTGTTTTAACATAAACATCATCTCCACAATAATGATCAAATTTTTTTCCAGAAGGAGGTTCCTCTGCAAATCCAAAGTGCTTAAAGCCAACTATGATATCTGCCACTTGAAGCCCAGAATCATCAATGTAATTTAGGACATTGACGTCATAGTTTGCTTTTTCTAATATTCTAGATATGGTGTCACCAATAATGATATTTCTAATATGCCCTATGTGAAGAGCCTTGTTAGGATTTACACTAGTGTGTTCAACTACAATCGTAGAGTTTTTTCCAATATCAACATCACCGAATTCATCAAGGTAGGATTCAGATAGAATTAATTGACTTAATTTTTCCCAATCTGCAAAGAAATTCAGATATCCAGAAGGATGTGCCTCAGATTTTAAAACTAGTGTGTTTATACAATTTTGAAATTTCTCTGATAACATATCAGCAATTTCTTTAGGACTTTTTTTGAGTTGTTTTGCAAGTAAAAATGAAATGTTTGAGCTCACATCACCAAAACCCGGTTTTGCAGGCTCTACAGTAAATTTTATATCATGTATTGAAAATTCACCAAGTATCTTATTGAGATTATTTTCAATTTCATCGATTATTGATTTGAATGTCATATTATATCTCAGATAATTTGGGTGCTAATTTATCTAATGCCTCAATTACTCCATCTCCAGCATTGGCAGATACCGTCATGGTTGCCTCAGATTTAACTAGATCAGATGCATTTCCAAGGGCAATGCTTGTTTTTGCAATTTTAAACAAAGGAATATCTGTTGCACTATCACCAATTGCAATAACATCATCTCTCAAAATAGAATATTTGTCCATGATTTTTGAAAATCCTGTACCCTTGTCAATACCATGAGAATTGATATGAAATGCGTATTGACTGTCAGACAATTCAACATCAATATCATTTTCAGAGAGAATTTTTTTGGCAACATCTAGATCAAATGTTCTCTCTAAAACAACTTCAGTCATTCTAGGAAAAACAAGTTTTTCTTTAACATTCTCAACATTGTTTTTAATTATTTCTAACGCAGTTTTACATTCCTCGATATTGCCCAGCAAAATATGATCATTTGAATCAAGAGTGATGCAGCCACCATTTTCGCCAACAGCGATTTTTGTTGTTCCGCCAAATACTGAAAGTAGAAATCCTTCAATGGAGGATCTTCCAGTTACAAAAATCACATCATGGCCCATATTGGTCAAGCGTCTAAGTGCATCTAACGCATCCAAGTGAATTCTACCTCCACCATTTTCAGTTATTGTGCCATCAATATCCACTGCAAATGTTCTTTTTTTCACAAAACTGATTTTTTGAACCGAATAATATTTGCTACGTAAGGAAAAGTCTAAGTTTTTGACATTAAAACAGATCTGGAGAATTTCTCAGAGGCTCACAGTAAATATGCCCATAATTATTGCAGGGATGATGGTAAAAATCAAAACGGTTTCAATTAATTCAAAATAAACAAAATAGATCAAGATTGGTGAAACTAATTTTCCAAGCATACTCTCATTGAAGGCATACATGACATAAGGATAACAAATCATGTAAAATATAGACCTCCAGCAACCTACCTACAAAAATTAAAGATTTTTTAGATTTATTGAGTTTCAGAGCAATGTCAGAAATTACAAAGGGGATTAAATGTAATGAGTAAAATTGTATTGAATCTAATAAGGCAAAATAAAAATTGTCAAACCAAAGTACAATATTATGAAAAACCCAATTAATAAGTAAATGAAAAATTTTCTCGTGTGATCTGAAAATCAATTACTGTTAAAAAATGATAAGAAAGGGGAGTGTCAATCAAAAATACATAGACGTCTTATTAGTATAGAGATGAAATCAAATCAGGGCAAAGAAAGGTGCAATAGAAAAAATATTCAGTAAGCACTGTTTGCTGACGAACCAAAACCATATAGAATTTACTATAGAGATTTTCATAGAATTGAAGAATTAACACTGGTAGAATTTTTAATTCAGTCAAATAATTTTCAAACTATCCCAATAAGTAGAATTAAGAAAATAGAGTAAAGTAATACGATTTTATTTGAAAAGAATGTTGTAATAGATGAATAGTATTGGGAATTCCTGAAAAAATTAAAGCCATTCAAGACGAAATGGCAAAAACCCAGATTAACAAAGCTACAGAACATCACATTGGTCTACTAAAAGCAAAGATTGCAAAGCTGAAAAGAGAGCAAGAGGCAGATGTTACCAAAAAATCTGGAATGAAACAAGATGGATTTGATGTCAGAAGAAGCGGTGATGCGACAGTTGTGTTTATTGGATTACCAAGTGTTGGAAAATCAACATTGCTAAACAAAATGACTGGGGCAAAATCTGCTGTGGGAGCTTTTCAATTTACTACACTTACAGTTGTTCCAGGCATGATGGAATATAGAGGTGCAAAAATTCAAGTGTTAGACCTTCCAGGAATTATTAAAGGGGCATCTACAGGAAAAGGATTAGGAAAGAGAATTTTATCGGTTGCAAGAACAGCAGATCTTGTATTATTGGTATTGGATGTGTTTCAGCCATTTCACGAAGATGTACTCATAAATGAATTGGGAAATATAGGAATAAGACTCAATCAATTACCTCCAAACATTACAATTGAAAAAGCATCAATGGGCGGAATTGCGATTGCACAACAAGTAAAATTAACAAAAATTACAGAGAAACATCTCAAAGATATTTTACATCTTTATGGCATAGTTAGTGCACGTGTTGTAATAAGAGAAGATTTAACATCAGAACAATTAGCGGATCATATTGCTGGAAATATCAGCTATTCAAAAGCACTTATTATTTTAAACAAAATCGATTTAGTTGACAAAGAATTTCTAGAAGATTTAAAGACAAAAATAAAATCAGATGTTATAGAGGTATCAGCAAATTCAGACATCAACATTGACTTACTAAAAGAAAAGATCTATGAGAAATTAAAATTCATTAGAATTTACATGCGGCCAAAAGGTGGAGAGACAGATTTCAAAGAACCGTTAATTGCAAGAGAGGGAGATACAGTTGAAGATATTTGTAACAAGCTGCACCGTAGATTGAAAAGGGAATTCAGATACGGTTTAGTTTGGGGGAAAAGTGTAAAGTTTGGAGGACAAAGAGTAGGCCTGACTCACATTTTACTTGATGAAGATGTTTTGACAATAATTAAAAGACGTTGAGTTTGTTTAATAAAAAAACAAGAGCAAAAAACAATAGAAAAGT
>CAZBBN010000132.1:0-4375 GCA_964490195.1 uncultured Nitrosopumilaceae archaeon | reverse complement strand
CGTGAATAACACTCTTTGTCTACAATGTCTGGATCTTCATCATTTCTTTTAATTTAATTTTATTTAAAAATGGTATGAAAAATTAACAAACGTTCAATTTTCTCCAAATTATCTTTTTATTCTATGATTCAACTACTATATTGAATAGCAATCAAGTAATTCCAAACATTACATAGGTGAAAACAGAATTGTAATGATTTGTTGTCAATGGATAACAAAGTGGTTTTGGTTACTATCATACTTTCTGCCAATTTTTTTAATTTCAATAATAGACAATCTAATATCTAATGCTTACCTATATCCTGTATGATGCGTTCATGGTATTGCAATGATTGTGATATGAAAATTACTCTTGTAGATGATATGGCAAATATAACATGTACAAACTGTGGTAAGAAAATGATTAAAATATCCAAATGTAAACATTTTTCATTAGTTAACAATTAATTTTTAGTTCAACTGATGTGTTGTAACTTTTGATACATAAAACCCATCTTAATTTTTCAGAAGATCCTCATCTCCTATTTACATAATCTTGGTACCGATTACGTAACAGTTTGAAATTAGAACTCTTGAATTGTGATATTTTTTTAAATAGAATTAGTACATAGTAAAACAATTGAAAAGAGATAAATTGTCTGTTAAGAAATTAGTTGTTTTACTTGCTTTAATTCCACTTTTTACATCTGTATTGACAATTGATTATTTTTCTGATGCAGAAGCTACAAAATCAAAAGGAACATCTTTAACGAAATACGGTTCTACTACTGGTATTGTTTGTGGAGATAAGCTTTGCTCCGAACAAGATTCTTTTCAGGTAAATACAACAAAAATAAAAAATGAAGAATTAAAACAAGGGGTTTTTGAATCTGCAATGATTTTTACTCAAACTCCTCCAAACATTGATCAAGAGAAAGGATACTTTGTAACTGAGATTGCTGATGGGCTTTATTGGCTTACTGATGGTAGCTATCAAACCATGTTTTTGACAACAGGTCAGGGGGTAATTGTAATTGATGCTCCAGAAAGACTGGGACAAAAATATCTTGATGCAATATCCGAAGTTACTTCAGAATCTGTTACTCATTTTATTTACAGTCATATTCACAAAGACCATGTAGGTGCTGCACATCAATTTGGAAAGGATGTTTTGTATATCGCACACAAGGATACAGCTGAACATCTAAGAATGAAAAATGATCCTACTAGACCAATTCCTACAATTACTTTTGAAAATACATATACGCTATCTGTAGGAAATCAAGTCCTTGAATTATCTTACATTGGTCCATTTCATTCAAAAGGAGATATTGTAATCTTTGCTCCAAAACAAAAGGTTGCCATGGTTGTTGATTTGTTTCATCCAGGAGCTGGTCCTTTCAAGGCATTTGGACTAACAAAAGACATGAATGCTTACTTGAAGGCACATGATATTTTGCTTGAGCAATATGATTTTGATGTACTCATTTCTGGCCATGAAAAAATTTTGGCAACAAAGGATCATCTTAAAACCAACAAAGAATTCACACTAGACGTAATGCAAAATGCCATCAAAGCACGAGAAACAGTTGATTTTGCACAAATTGCACAAGAATATGGTCCTCTTGGAAGATCTGCAATGTTTAATGCATTATTTGATGCACAAGCTCAGATTTGCTCTGAACTAACACTACAAAAATGGCAAGACAAACTCAATGAATTAGAGCCATTTATGGAAGATCATTGTTTGGCAATGATATTTTATGTTGGAATAGATTAAGGTTTTTTCAAATTACTATTTGCTAAATTTATAAAAATTATTTTCATTAAAATCTGTTTGAATTTTACGGAAAATAATAAAAATAGTGTCAAAATATCATCTAGGCCCTTAAATTTATCTTACATTACAAAATAGTAATGAAAATCATACTCAAAGATGAAGAGTATGTGGAGTGTTTTGAGTGTAACAATTCCCTACTACATGGTCGTTACAAGTGTCCATATTGTGGAAAGCGTGATGAATGTGCATCATTTGATGCTACCCATGGTGGATAAAAAATTTAAAGAGAAATTAGCAAATTCTAAATAAATTTTAAGAGAAAAAAATTAATATTTAATTTTCATAAAGTTACAATATTAGGTAAATATGAGAGAGGATTTTGCAGAATATACAAAATGTGTTGGGTGTGAAACATCATTGTTATTGTGTGATTGTAATTGTCCAAAATGTGACAAAAGAGAAAATTGTAGATGTAATCTAATGCCAATTAAGTGGAGTGATTTAAAATAGTAAAATTTAGCATATGTGTTTAATCCTAGAAAAATATCTAACAAATCTAAAGAATTATCATAATGCTCTTTTTATTTTATTTTGATGTAATTGTGTGGCAATAATCAATCAATGAAAACATTTCAATGACTGCAGAATAAAATCATCAATATTAGAAAAAAGGTTTGATTTTGAAACCGATTACTTCGTATAGGAATTACATTCTAACTAATCTTTTTTACATAGAAAACAATGTAAAGACAATTAATTTTGTGCCTGAATCCAACCTTCACAAGACACACAAATCAACATTCCATCTTCATTTTTGTAACTTTTAGAATCTGGAGGGCATTCACACTTTTTGATTTCATCTATGTCATTAAAATACACTTGGCATATTATAATGAGGTTTTTTGAATCTTAAAAGTTGTTCATTTTCACAAGTATTTTTAGACATTTTTTAGAACTTCTACTAGTAACAATAAATCAAATAATCACTATTACTAATCATGTCAAAGAAACTAGAAGATGGCAAAAAGAGAGATTTAGGGAAAGAATTGAAAAAGGTGTAGTGGATTTTACCTAAAAAATAATCATCTGTTAAATCCCTGATTATTTACTACATTAATTGTGATTGTAGATTTTATTCCAGGAATTTTTCTAATCTTTTTACTGATGATGTCCGAAATATCATTATAAGTAGGTGCTGCAATCCTGCAAATTATTTCATAGTTTCCAATCAACATATCTGCCTCGATAACTTCTGGAATGTCTTCTAATTTTTGCATTACATTAGATTCATCGGACTTTGAACAATGAACAGTGATAAAAGCTTGAGCCATATGGGCATCTAATACTTCTTGTTCAACTTCATTTATTTTTAAGATTCCTGGTTTCTTATCCACCAATAATGTTAGTGTTGATCTAATGTTTGAAATTTTCCTTATTCCATTGTAGATATCCTTCTGAATATCTTTTTCATCAGAGGATTTCAATTTGGTTAATATATCATATGAACCAAATGTGCCAAACGCATTAGTAATACTGGGAATGTTCTTTAGATTAGAAAGTACCGAGCCTTCTTTTCCAGATTCATTTACAATTAGAACGTAGGCTTTTGCCATTAATTCTCCTAATTTTGTCCCTCAATTCCCATCAAGGTAAGAGTTGAACGTACATGTTGAAGTTTTCTTACATTCCAAATAATGGTTTCTCGAAGTTTATCTCTGTCTTGATTTTCTATTTTTGCAATTATATCATATACCCCAAATGTACCATGAACCTCCTTTACAGATTCCATGTGTCTTAGTGAATCAAGTATTTCTTCTTCAGAACCTAAATCACAATTAATTAAAACATAGGCAGTATCCATGAAACAAATATATCAAAAAAATATTTAAGTAAACCATAAAAAATATTTAAAAGTATTTAATTATTGTCCAAAATACTAAACACTATCCAAAATGAAGCAAAAATTGCAGATGCTAAGAAAATATAAAAATTATTATTAAAAATCACTTTAAATGAAGACAGTATCATTTGTTTTCACTTTTAGTTTAGACTCTCATCAAATATCTTTTGAAATGTTGGATACTCAATAATGCAGAATGCTATAACAATGAAAATTTATCAGGTTTTGAAGTATTAAATTAAACAAATTTTATGTTCTTTAACATTAAGTTTATTGTCAATTGTAATATAATTTTATTATGGCAGACCCTTATATTGACATGGTAAAAAAGGCTTTAAAAATAAGTCCTGAAATTCAATTTGCCACAGTTTGTAATATGCTTGGGGAGGTAAAGTATAGTGACCATAGATCAGATGCAAAAAATTTTCTGTCAAAATCAGAACGTCTAAAATCAATTGAATCAGCTACACGAGCTTGGTCGTTACGAAATGAATTTGCCTCAAAGATTGGCAAAGGTGAATTTGTAATTGCACAGTACGGCAAAATAAAACGTATTGTTATTCCATTGGATAATAATCACCTTCTTTATATGACAACAACTAAAAGTGCAGATCATAACAAAATTACTGACAAAGCAACCAAACTCAAATTAGGCAAGATTAAGAAAACAATAAAATCACGACAAAAAGAAGTTATTGCCTAAATTATTCTTAGAA
>CAZBBN010000131.1:0-4400 GCA_964490195.1 uncultured Nitrosopumilaceae archaeon | reverse complement strand
CAAGATAATGTTAAATGTAGTATTTTTTGATTTTATGCAAATTGGGAGAATTTGAAGAGTTTGCTGAGGCCCTATTTGGCCAATTATCAGTTGAAATTGATGAAGAAAAAGAAATCATGCAGCTTGCAATTAAAGCTAAAGAAGACATTGCAGGAAAGGTACAATTCAAAGAATTAGAAGTGATTGCAGAGGAAATATTTCCTATTTTAAAAGAAAAGGTAGAAGATTTTCTAGGAGTGAAAGTTCCAGACGGTCTTCAGTTAAAATTTCCAGAGTTGGAAGATTTGAAGAGGTTGAAAGGAGACAAAGTATTTGCAGATTCAGAATCAAAGGAATTTGTTACAAAACTATTCAACGCAGTTGCAAAAGAGGATCTAAAGAAAATTGCAGAACTCATGAAAGAAAACACTGCAAAATATTTGGTATATTCAACATATGCAATTCAATACATTTCTAAAATTACAACAACATATGGAGATTATCTTGATTCAATAATTTATCTAAACAAATTCATTTTGTCAAGATACCCACAAATAATTCTCCATAAGCAAGGTGAGCCATATGAATCAAGATTCGAAAATGTGAATTCGGGTTATCTGGGGGCAGTAAAGATGACTGTGCTTGAAGAGTTGATTCACTCAACACAAGGAAATCTACACAAAATTAACAAGAATGCAGCAATAGAGGTAAACAGAATTAACGAAGAACTAGCAAGAATAATTTTATCATTAGATACCGAAACTGTAAACAAGCTTTCAGAATATTGCCAGTTACAGGCAGTTCCAGATGATTTTCCCTTTGCAAAAAAAGCAAATTTATTTTTCTTTTTGAATCCAGATCATTTCTTAATTGAACAAATTGGACCAGATGTAATGACATTTACACATGTAGAAATTGATCCAAAGATTGGGGAATCGATTCCACAGCTTTTAGATATTTACAAAAGATGGTTAGTTCCAATCCAACAGCATCACGCAGCATTTACTACAATGGAAGGAATGGCGGGCTTTGCAATTGAAAATATTCTAAAAAAGGATCAAGACTTTCAGAATTATCTTATGACATTTATGGGAACAGATTTTTCATCATACCAGGTAAGAAAGAGTATGGGAAAGGATTTCACTAAAGCAGTATATGAAAAATTAGGGAAAAATACCTTCAAGAAGATGATCGAATCTCCTCCAAACACAAGAGAGTTAAAAGATCCTCAATTATACCTCAAAAAACTGAGTTAGTACTATTGGAAGAAAAATTTGATCCATTAGTTGCAGAATGGTTTGCATTTGTAAAAAATCCAAATTTTAACTTGGTAGAAAAATGTCTAAAATTTGCGCAGATTCTAGAATACCCTGAACTAAATGTTGATGAGTACATCAAAAAGATTAGTAAAATAGGAATGTCTCTAAAAGAGTCAATCAATGATGTTAAAAATCCAACATATCTAATTTCAATGTTAAATGAACATCTCTTTGAAAATTTAGGATTTAGTGGAGATGATGATGATTACTATAATCCAAAAAACAACTTTCTAAATGAAGTGATAGACAAAAAATCAGGAATTCCAATTACATTATCAATTTTTTATGCAGAAGTTGCAAAATTTGTAGGGTTGGATCTTAAGATAGTAGGGTTTCCAGGACACATACTAGTGAAATACAATGAAGAGATGGTGTTAGATCCATTCTATGACGGTCGTCTTGTTGATATAGATGACTTGCAAGAAATTTTGGATGTAAATTTTGGTGGAGAACTGGAGTTTCAACCAGAATATCTAGACGAGGTGAAACCAGAACAAATTCTTGTCAGAATGACGCGCAATTTAAAAAACTCCTACGTACAATCATTTGTTTATGACAAGGCATTACGATGTGTTAACATGGTTTTAGCAATAGAACCAGAGTCTCCAGAAGACATTAGAGACAAAGGAATTTTAGAAGAAAGATTGTTAAATTCTGAAACTGCATTAAAATATCTGAATAAATATTTAGAAATTAATCCAAATGCAGAAGATGTAGATTTTATTTTAGAATTGATTAGAAGTATAAAATCAAAAAATTAATCAATGATGGAATCTATATCTTTGCCTTTCTTAATCATAGATATTTCATGACGAGCAATTTTATTTCTAAATGCCTTTTTAAGAATATCTACTTCGCTTCTAAGTAATGCAATTTCATCTTCAAGTTTTGCAACTCGTTCATATATGGTTTCAGCTTCTGAACTCATGATTATCTATCAGGAGAAAATTGTCTTAAAAAGTTATGGGTGAATATTTTGATGGGTAGGTTTAGCTTTTTGAACTATAATTTAGACTAGGAAAAATTAACTATTTCTTTTAATTGCTTACTTTATCAGAAATCAGGATTATTAAGTTCAGGTTCAACTTACAGGCACTCTACCCATTTTGGGGATAAAATCATGCATTTCATTAATTGCATGCATGTTTGCCTCGATCAGTTTTACAGTATGTCCATCTTTTTCTAAGGCATTTGCAACTCACTTGATTACTTTTGAAGAATAATGTTCTTGAGTTGTAATATCTGAAATATTGATAACATCAGAAGGTTCGATTTTCTTTTTGTTATACATTAAAGCAATTTTCAACATACACATAGTTTGAAATTAGTAAAAAAACTAATCTTTGTCAAAAGAACAAAAGATTATGAACAACCTAGAGACACATGATTAAATTTTAAAGAAAAATCTAGGATTCATCATACATGATATTTTTTTTCTTTATGAAAGAAACCAAGGAAGGGTATTGAATTAGTAAGGAGGATAACACAACACCAAAAGTAATTGTTTGTAAAATATGTTTGAAATCACTTTCTGGAATAGTAGAAACCAATGCTACAGACAAAGCACCCCTCATTCCTCCAAGTACCACGACATGTTGCCATTTTAATGGAATCTTTTCTCTAGTGTATCTTCCAATTAATCCTAGAATTGGATATATCGAGATTGCTCTTGAGATCAACACGACTGAAAAAGCAACTAAAATTAATGGTAAAAATTCTACAATTGTCAGGATATTCATGCTCAAGCCAAGATACAGGAATGCTATTGAGTTTGCAAAAAATGCAATCATGTTCCAAAAATCAAAACTGGCCAATCTAGATTTTTCACTAATTATTGTTTCATGCTTAGTTGTTACATTTCCAAAATAGAGTCCAGCTACTGCAACTGCAATCAATCCAGAAACACCCAATGAATTTGCCACAGCAACTGAACCAAAAACCAAAGCTAAAGTTAACCCTGTTTCAGAAAATTGATCATCAATTAATGCATGAAGGCGTCTCGTAATCTCTGCAAAAAGCAAACCTACAGCTATGCCTCCAAAAAATTCAATAAGGAAATTTTCAATATTTTCAAAAATGTTTATCTGATTATCAAAATTGTTCAAATCTGAAAAGTCGGAACCTGAAATAAGAGCAACAGACAAGATTGCTGAAAAAATTATGATGCCTGTTGCATCATTAAAGCTAGCTTCTGCCTGCATCAATGTAGATATTGATTTTGGAACTTTGATTCTTTTGAAGATTTCAATGACAATTGCAGCATCAGTTGGAGCAATTAGAGCTGCAAAAGCATATGCCAAGAGTGGAGGAATATCTGTCAATTGTTCCAAAATGAATCCTCCTGCCAGGGTAGCTAATACAGTTCCCATAGTTGCAAGTAATAGTGCAGATATTCGTATTTCTTTGAATTCCTTGTTATTTATTTTCATCATAGCCTCAAATATCAAAGGTGGAATTACAAAGAATAGAATTAATTCAGGAGAAAATCTCATTTCAGATAAATCAATTGGCATAAAATCAGAAAATGATGATAAAGAAATTAAAATTCCAATTATTACTAGAATAATTGTGAACGGTATTTTGATTTTAGAAGAAATAACTGATGCAGTAAACACCATTCCTAAAAAAATTAAAATTAAAAATTCAAAATTAGCCAGATTTTTTGGAATTAAATCTTCCATTGTTCAGAAACTAAATTTCAACACTACTTAATGTTATTAATTTTCAAAATAAAGAAAACAATCTTCTCACCCTTTTGCATTACAGCAAGGCATCTAGCATATTGTGGACGAATATCAAATACATAGTCTTTGGTAGAATCAAATTTCTTTAGAACATGGTAGACTTTCAACATCTAAGGATAGTCAGCAAATGAAAGATAAAAGGTGTATTTGTCTAAACCTATAATTCAAATTCTTGGCGACATTTTTCACATTTTCCTCTCTCTTGTCCAGGTGGACCTAAAAGGAATACTTTGCCAATTGTTTTACAAACAGGGCACATTCCAGTAGTTGCATTTTTTGGACCAGTTCGAATAATTTTTTGTGTTTTTCTTCGTCCCATTGAAAAAACTTCTCAAATCGGTCTATTAAGTTTTAATGG
>CAZBBN010000130.1:0-4407 GCA_964490195.1 uncultured Nitrosopumilaceae archaeon | reverse complement strand
TGCTCTTCCGATATATTCTTAAAATAATCTATTATCTCTTTTCTTCTAATGTTTGAGCAGCAATCTTTGCTGAATTTTCGGCTCCGTTAGGAACAAAATTTTTTGAAAATTCATTCAAGTTTCCCTCAAATTCTTCATAATTTCCTTTAATTTTGGATATTGCGTTGATTACTTGGCTACTTTTTGTAGCAAGTATTCCTAGATTCTTTTCTTGTGCCCATAAGATATTATTTGTATGTTCATCATAAATAGGAATTCCAATAATTGGTTTTGATTTTCCACCCATTATTTCACCCATTACCGTGTGTGAACCATTAACAACTGCATATTTACATAAATTCAGTATTGTATCTTTTTCATGCTCTGAAAGAAAACCAACATCTATTTGTACCCAATCAATTTTTTTATCTAATGTTTCTGAAATTGAATATTTCTTACCATTTTTTGCTGTTACGGAATCAATGTTTGGATCATTTCTTGCATGTGAAATAATTCTTTTTTCATTTTTCATATAATCCTGGCGAAATACATTTTCATATCTCTGACCAGTTCCATCATTTGTGGATTTATTTCCTGTTCTCATCCAATATCCAAATTCATTGTTTTCAACTAATTTTTCAAGAACCGTTTTATTTTCATTTTTAATTTTTTTACCACTTGTAAAATGTCCTACATAGGTAACTTTCTCTTTTACATCTTTTGTGAAATTTAGATTATATTCACACATTGTATATGGTGGTGGTGAATCTGCAACAAGAATTTTTGTTGCCTTTGCAATTTGTTTTGCTACAAAAATTAGTGATGGATAAAGATATGATCTTGAATTGTATAATTTTGGTCTAAATTGATTTGTTACAAATAAACTTGGAATATTTCGATTTTTTGCCAAAATATTAGAACCCATGTCTCCGTCATTTATTACCAAATCAAATTTTTCTTTGTTGTATAGTTTTCTTTCCTCTTTCAAATAATTTACAACTTGTCTTACTAGTGGAGGATTTTTTGAAATTGGCAATAACAAGTTCATCAAAGACATTGTAACACTTGGACCAAACTTCCCATCAATTGGAGTTGGCATCAATATCTCATGAATTTTCTCTTTATGCTCAGGGAATTTTTTTAATAGTTTTTCATAAACATGATCCTTACTTGAAAAATGAACTTCAAATTTTTCTTTAATGTGATCTCCTAATACCTCATTTAGCCTCATCATTCTAGAATAATGACCACTTCCCCATGGATAGATGAATTCTCCTATTTTGAGCACAATATAGAACAAATTATGCTGTTTAAATTCTCAGTGATTTTCTTCAAATGAATCTAAAATATCATGAACATTGTTGGGTCCTATTTTAACTGAAATTTTTTTCTTTGTTTTAAGAGCAGACTCTACTTCTTTTTTTGCATAAATTGGAACTTGATTACAAGTTATAGTGACTATATTTTCTAGTTTTTTGAGATTTCTTTCCAGTCCTATCTCTTTTGCGTCATTAAACAAGCTAGAATCTACTCCAGCAAGTGGAACAATTGGAATTTTCTTTTTTTCAAATACACGTTTTAATGAATCATCAATAAAGTTTGAAGAAAATATCAAGGGTGATAATGCTAATGACACACGACTATTTGAAAACTGCAGCATTATCTCTAAAATTGAATTAACATAGATCAAGTAATTTTTAATTCCAGTTGGTTTGATTTTTAACTCAAATAATTCTAATTCAATGTTATCTCGTACAAGTCTTGGTAGAATTTGATTAATAATTTTAGCAAGATTCAACAATTCTGATTTTCGTCTATAACAAACTATGATCTTTACGTCATTTCCTTGTTTAATGGTTTCAAAACATGAAACAGCAGATAACTCATCATACACTGCACAAATTGTTTTCTGATTTTGTAATTCAATTGTAATTCCACCATTACCTTTATCTGAAAAAATACAGATGTATGCATTGTTTTTTGTTAAATATGAATACAATAATTTATCGTAATTTTCATCAGTTCCAGGCTGAGCTCCGAGATTTGATTTCTTTTCTATTATATTTGATGTTGCAGCAATTTCAATATCTTTAGTTAGAAATCCTTTTGATGTCCCTTCAACTTTTACTAGAAATCTTTCCCCTTTTAGCAGTAGATTTCCACCTGTAGATGTAATTTCTGAGACAATATCTTCAAAATCATTTTTAATCTGTCTTGCAATTGCAACTTTTTCAATTCCAAATAATAAATTTATTGCAGATGATGCAAATACAGGATCATTTGCATCAACTAAAATTACATCATCATCACGCTTGACTGACTTGAATTGTTGATTTTTTATATTTAGAATTTTTTTAATATTTGTAATTAGTTGGGGAATTTTATTTTTTGAAAAAATGGTTGGGAAAACTACTACATATGATATTTCATCCATATTTTCTAAATTGAAATCTACTTGTTTATAATTTAGGATAAAATTTCGGGTAATCAATATAAAACAAATACTATATTAAAAAATGTGACACAATTCACACAAGAACAAGTAGATGATTTAAACTCCAAAATTAACACAACTGAAGAAGCACTTCAGTGGGTTTCTGATAATCTTCATCCCAAGGTTGCAAAAGCCTCCAGTTTTGGTGCAGAAGATGCAGTAGTGATGGATATTATGCTAAAAATTAACCCTAAATTTAGATTCTTTACATTAGATACTGGAAGACTGCCACAAGAGACCTATGATATAATTGATATTGTTAGTAAAAAATACAACATTTCAATACAAGTTCTATTTCCTGATACAAAAGAAGTAGAAGATATGGTAAGAGAAAAAGGAATCAATCTATTTTATGAAAGTATAGATAATAGAAAATTGTGTTGTGATATTCGTAAAGTACATCCAATGAACAAAATGCTGAAAACTTTGGATGGTTGGATTACAGGATTGAGACGGGAGCAGACCAAAAATCGGGAAAATGTTACAATGTTTCAACTAGACCATGGACATGGTGGAATTCTAAAAATTAATCCAATTATTGATTGGACTTGGGATCAAATTCAAGAATATATCAAAAAGAATGATCTGCCCTACAACAGTCTTCTAGACAAAGGATATCCTAGTATTGGCTGTGAGCCTTGTACAAGAGCAATAAAGCCTGGAGAAGATATTCGTGCAGGAAGATGGTGGTGGGAGCAAGAAGGAAATAAAGAATGTGGCCTTCATATAGACCCTGAATAAAGGAAATAACATGTCAGAAAGCAACTCAATTAAACCACATGGTGGGATATTGATAAACAGAATTACCAAAGTTGATCCTACAGGACTATACTCGATTACAATTACAGAAGATCTTGCAAGTGATGTTGAAAATATTGCAGATGGAATATTTAGTCCCTTGGAGGGGTTTTTGGGACAACAAGACTTTGAAAGTGTTGTTTCACGGGGAAGGCTGGCAAATGATTTAGCTTGGACCATACCAATAGTTTTAGATGTTGACGAACGAACTGCTTCTAAAATGAAAGAATCAAAAGATGTATTGCTGAAAAATCCAGATGGAATTGGAGTCGCAGTATTGCGCGTTGATGAAACATATTCTTTTGATAAAGAAAAAACTGTGCAAGGAGTATACGGAACAACTGACATTTCTCATCCAGGTGTTGCAAAGACAATGTCGATGAAGGATTATCTGGTGGGAGGAAAGATTGACTATATTCAAAGACCAAATGATACTGAAATTAGAAAACACAGACTAACACCAAATCAGACACGAGAAGCATTTTCTAAAGCAGGATGGAAGACAATTTGTGCATTTCAAACCAGAAATCCTCCACATGTGGCACATGAAATGCTACAAAAAACATCAATTACAACACGTGATGGCGTATTTGTCAATCCAATAATTGGAAAGAAAAAATCAGGCGACTTTGTTGATGAAGTGATTATAAAATGCTATGAAACCATGATAAAATTGTACTATCCAGAAAATAGATGCATGCTTGGAACTCTACATACTGAAATGAAATATGCTGGTCCAAAAGAGGCAATTCATCATGCAATCATGAGACAAAATTATGGATGTACACACATCATTATTGGACGAGACCATGCAGGTGTTGGAAAATTCTATGATCCGTTTGCTGCACAAAAAATCTTTGATGATTATCCTGAGTTAGAAATTGCTCCAGTGTTTTTCCCTCCATTCTTCTATTGTAGGAAATGTCTTACATACACAACCCCAAAAGCATGTCCACATGGCGATGATGATAAGGAGCAAATTAGTGGAACTAAACTAAGAGAGATGATTCAAAATGGCCAAGCCCCTTCTGAATTCATTCTAAGACCAGAAGTAGCCAAAGTAATTTTAGATCATCCAAAACCATTTGTTGATTAGACTTTTATTCAATCAAATTTGTTACAGCTTGTGAAGTATC